>NZ_JANGFQ010000013.1:0-25706 GCF_024707025.1 Candidatus Culexarchaeum yellowstonense | reverse complement strand
GGGTGATTGATGGCACCAAGATTTATGAGGGGATACTTATGCCGAGACCAATACTTGGAGATGGAAATGCCATAGTAATAAAGCTGTCCAATGGATACAATATTGGGATTAGAGTTAGAGAAGAAACAAGAATAGAAAGAGTTGGTGAAGGTGAAGTTAAACGTGAATTGAAAACATCAATAACTGGAAAAGCAGTAGAGAATAAACCAAAAGTCTACGTTATTGGGACTGGTGGAACTATAGCCAGCAGAGTGGATTACTTAACTGGAGCGGTATATCCAGCCCTAACGCCAGAAGATCTATATGAATTGATACCGGAATTAAATGAAATAGCAATACTTGAAACCGAACAGCTCTTCAATATATTTAGTGAAGACATGCATCCACAAATGTGGTGTAAAATAGCTGAAAAAGTTTTTGAAAAGATTATGGAGGGATATGATGGGATAGTTATACCTCATGGAACGGACACCATGGGATACACGGCGGCAGCATTAAGCTTCGCCATTAGAAATCCACCAATACCAATAATACTAACTGGTGCGCAAAGATCCTCCGATAGACCATCAACGGATGCCGCATTAAACATGATATGCTCCACAATAGCAGCTTCAAAAGCCCCATTCGCAGAAGTCGCCGTGGTCATGCACTCCACATCAGATGATGAAAGCTGCACAGCACATAAAGGAACTAAAGTTAGGAAATGCCATACAAGCAGGAGGGATACATTCAAAACAATAAATGGAAAACCTCTAGCCACAATAAAACCCAATGGAGAAATAATCATGCAAACCAGCGATTATAATCCAAGAAGGAAGAGTACAAGTGAAGTTAAATTGGAAGCAAAATTCGATGAAAAAGTCGCCCTAATAAAAGTTCACCCGGGAATATCAGATGAAATTATACATTACCTGGTGGACAAGGGGTATCATGGAATAGTAATCGAGGGGACGGGGCTTGGACATGTACCACAAAACATAATTGAAGCATTAAGGAGAGCTGTGGAAAATGGAATACCAGTGGTAATGACATCCCAATGCATATGGGGAAGGATAAATATGAACGTATATAGGAGGGGGGTTGAACTACTGAGGATAGGGGTTATACCTGGAGAAGACATGATCCCAGAGACGGCCCTAGTAAAATTGATGTGGACATTGGCGAAGACGAGGGATATGAAGGAAGTGAAGGAGATTATGACTACAAACATAGCTGGAGAAATAAGTGTGAGAAGTCAATATGAGGTGTAGAATATGGGTGAAGACAAAAGTTACTATGAGAAAATTGGGTTAAAAGTTGGATTAGAAATACATCAACAAATAAATACAAAGCACAAGTTATTCTGCAAATGCCCCACAATAATGGTGGAAGATGGAAAATTCAAAACTGTAAAGAGATTTCTAAGACCATCAAAGAGTGAACTTGGAGAGATAGATCCAGCAGCATTATTTGAATACATGAAACACAAGGAATACGTATACGAAGTTCCTGAAGAAGCATCATGCCTAGTGGAATTGGATGAAGAACCACCACACGAATTGAATCAAGAAGCGCTGGAAGTGGCTTTAACAGTGGCACTAATGCTGAAATCCAATCCAGTGGATGAAGTGCATGTTATGCGCAAAGTGGTAATAGATGGATCGAATACCACGGGATTCCAGAGGACAGCAATAGTAGCCATGGGGGGCTACGTAAGCGACGAAGAAGGTGATGTGGGGATAAAAACAATATGTCTGGAGGAGGAAGCTGCAAGGAAGATATCCGAAACTAAGGATAGGATAATCTATAGGCTTGACAGACTTGGAATACCATTAATAGAGATAGCCACAACTCCAACAATAAAAACTCCACAACAAGCGAGGAGGGTAGCATTAAGGATAGGGAGAATACTCAGAGCCACCGGAATGGTTAAGAGGGGGCTTGGAACTATAAGACAAGACCTAAACATATCAATATCCAATGGAGCTAGAATTGAAGTTAAGGGAGTTCAAGACCTAAACTTAATACCAAAAATCGTGGAATACGAAGTTCAAAGACAATTAAAACTCCTAGAAATAAGGGATGAACTAATTAGGAGAGGTGTAAAAGCAGATGAATTAGAAGAAAAAATAATTGACATTACAGAGACACTTAAAGAATCAAAATCGAAACTAATAAGGAAGAGCATAATGGAGGGGGGAGGAGTATATGCAGTTAAACTTAAAAAGTTTAAAGGATTACTTGGAATGGAAATACAGCCAAACAGGAGATTTGGAACGGAACTATCTGAAAGGGCTAAACTATTTGGAGGTGTAGAGGGGATAATACATAGCGATGAACTACCCGGCTACGGAATAAGTCAAGAAGAACTAAATAGGATTAAAGAGTATATGGATGTAAAGGATGATGATGCAATAGTAATTGTGTGTGGAAAATATGAGAACTGTAGGAGGGCCCTAGAAGCAGTAGTGCAGAGGGCTAGGGAAGCATTAATGGGAGTTCCAGAAGAAACTAGAGCTGCAAATGATGATGGAACAACAAGATATAGCAGACCAATGCCGGGGGCTGCAAGAATGTATCCTGAAACAGACATAAGGCCAATATCGATAACTGAGGATATGTTAAATAGGATAAAGTCAAAGTTACCAGAAGACCCTGAAGAAACCATAAGAAGGTACATTGAGAAGTATGGGTTAAGCAGGAAATTGGCGGAAGAATTAATAGACTCTGATAGGGGGAAACTCTTCGAAGAAATAGTGGCAAAATGGAGTGAAAATGCAACTTTAATAGCATCAACAATAACTTACACAATAAACTCATTGAAGAATAAGGGGTTACCCGTGGAAAACATAAGTGAGGAAAGCTTGAAGAAGATATTCGACCTTATCGGAAGAGGTGAAATGGCAAAGGAAGCAATACCAGAAGTACTTGAATACATAACAGTTAATCCAAATGTAGATGTCGAAGAAGCTGTTAAGATACTTGGAAAGGGTGGAATAAGCATTGAGGAATTGGAGAAGATCGTGAGGGAGGAGGCTGAGAAGGTTAAGGATGTGATAAGGGAAAGGGGGGTGAAGGCGATGGGTTTACTGATGGGGAGGGTTATGGGGATAGTTAGGGGGAGGATCGATGGCAAAATAGTTAATGAAACCGTTAAGAGAATACTTGAGGAGGAGTTAAAGTCACTTAAACAAAGCTAACTTATCCGGGAGATACTTGTCTACAACATATGAGAGCCCATACCTACTAAAGCTCTGCTGCTCAGCCTTACGCCTCAACTTATCAAACTCATCAATCTCCCTAGACCAGAATGGATCTCTATACCTTGGATCCCTACGCAAAACTTCAAGCCTAGCAATATCCCTCTCATCCATAGGTTCTGTGGGAAGCTTATACTTGGTTATATCCGTAGCCCAAACTCCAATCCACTTTGCATCAGGGGTATTCAAATCAGTTATGTGAGCAGCATTGGCAGACCCTGAAATTATAACCATAGCGATATGCATCCCCCATGGATCGGCATCGGTCAAAATGTAAACTGGCAATCCGAGTTCCATGTTAAGCCTCCTAATAAATCTACGTGTAGACCTTGGGGCTTGACCCGCAGTGTGAATGAGGATTGCATTGAACCTCCTATGAACCTTTTCAGCAACAAACCTTGTGAATAAACCTCCAGTCTCTATGGCTATAACCTTATCAGCATTACATTCAACGAATTCTGCTGAAAGTAGAGCTGGACCTATCATCACACCATCCGGATGAGATGAAAGATTTATCCTCTTACCATAATAGTCTGGGTCGGGATGAGTGTACTCTATAACTAGGTCTCCAAAAACTGCACTACGCTCCTCAGGGTATATCATGAAATCCTCCCTTGGAATACCCAATGCAGTTTCCAAATCTGAAACTATCTCGTTGGATTCAGACTGATCTTTAAACTCTATACCGAATGCTTCAGAATTGTAGTATAGATCCCTCAAAGTTGTGGGTTGATTAGCCTTAAGGGAATTGTAAGCGAAGTATGCAACCCAAACAAGCTGGGTTAACGATTTTATCTGGCGAATATTGGCACCACTCCTAACGACAGTTTTATCACCAAGTACGAATTGCCTCGATTCAGGGTCATAAACTATATTCTTCAAAGTCCTACTCTTCAACTTAACCCTGGGGAATTCCCCCCTACTCATCTGTTCATATAGGCTTAATCCAAACTCCCTTAATCTAGCCAAAACCTCCTCCCGCTTCATCTCTTCAACCTCCCAATAATCTTCTCAACATTTATGCTTGATGGATTCTTCCCAGCAAGTTCACTTGAAAATTGAGCGATCTTCGGAAGATACTTCTCCAAAACATTAATCCTACGTTCAATAGCAATCCTACGAACCTTATTGATCAAGTACGATTTAAGCTTCCTAGCACAAGTCTTCAAAGCCCACTCAATTTCATAGGCAACTTCAGGTATATCGGCAATGAACTCCTTACCCACAGTCTTATATGGAACCTTAGTTGAAACTATGTGAACGAAGAAGGCTATGGGCATCTCCGGATCGATCCTATACCTATTCCACTTTATGGATTTAATAACCTTGAATGAAACATCGCTTGCAGCATCATAAAGCAATGGAATTTTATTGGCATACCTATACAGGTTTATTTCACCAGGCTTAGGAGGCTGAATACCCCCACCATAAGCTATTGCAGCTTCAACTATGAATGGATGACCGGAATATGATGAAGGCTTACGTTGAACAGCATATACAAATTCAGGTTTAAGCTCCTTCTCAATACCCTTAACCAATAATTCAGGGCCTATGGGGGAGAGGCAAGATGCATCTGGAGGGAGAAAGTTATCATAACGCTTCATGGCATTAACAAGCTTAACAATTTCATCTGAAGTGAGCTCCCTAGGATCTTTATTTGGATCTATCTTTGCATGCTTCAACAAGTCAAGAGCAGTTTTCTTACCAACCCTATGGAAATTGTAGGATATGAAGTCCACCATCTTATCACTCCTAGTCCTCTTTATAAGCCTCTTAACCAACTCCACATCAACACCCTTAGGGTGAGGCAGAATCTCCTTGGGAATCTTAGGGAGCTTATCAGTAACCCTTAAAAACCTATAGTAAACGCCCTCTGGGGTTATGAAGGATATATTTGCATAGGGGAGTATTATGGCAGTTTGCCTAAAGTATTCGAGTATTCTACTCTTAGACCTAGAATAATCACCTTCAAATTCAAATTCAACTATAGTTCCATGCCAGTAAAGTGGGTTTGGCAAAGTTTTAATGCCTCCACGAAGGAGTATGGGCTTATTGGATTGAATATCAATCATCAATTCACATTGATACTTCACTGGACCACCAGTCCCACTAATAATTTTAACGGAACTATGCGTGGTAATCTGACCATATAGTATAGCCATCTTGCCACCCAAACCAAACATCCCCCTAGTCTGCCTCAAAACATACTTAGACCCAAAAAGCACCTGCCCAAATGCTGAGGGAATATACTCCTTTGGCACTCCACAACCATTATCCTCAACCCTAATCCTATATACACCAGCTCTACCAGTCTCAGTTAAACTGACATAAACTGATGGTAAAATCCCATGAGTTTCACAGGCATCCAATGAGTTTTCCACAAGTTCGCGGACAATGGTATATGTGGCTCTAACAGGATTATCGAAACCAGCAATCTCCCTATTACGATAGAAGAAGTCAGCTGGACTTATAGCCTCATAAACTTCCCTAACATCCTTAGACATCCAGCTCCCAATAAAATATTTGGTGTAAATAGTGTATTAAAATAGGTTTCTAAATTATCAAAACTTCCTCTTCTCCCACAATTCAAATTCCAGCTTCTTAAGCCTCCTCTTCTCCCTATCAAGGAAGGAGTAAACGGCATTATGAGGTTTACCTGAAGCAAGCATCTCCACAGCCCTCCTAGCAACACTAACATTCTCATATGTACCTATTATTGCAACGTAATTGGAATATACGGACACAAACGTGCCAGTATATTCTTCAATTATCTTCCTAGTCTTCCCATTCTCACCAATAATCCTACCCTTAATTCTGGTCAAATGATTCTTAGATGTACCAACATATATGGTTAAGTCAATAACGTCTAGAATTACGTCATCTTCAAGAAGCTTAAAAGCCTTCTCAGGGCTAAAGCCATAACCGATGGCTGTAATGATGTTCTTAGCTTTCATCATATTCTCGTATGGAGTTTTATCTGGATCTATTTCAAGCATAACGGAGCTTGAAGATGAATCCACAGTTAATGCTACCCCAGTACTCTCTTCTATGCGGGATTTGATGGTCCCCCTATCCCCAATAACTACACCAATCCTATCTGGGGGTACAGACACGTACTCTCTAATTACCCTCCTCCCCCCTTCACCCATTGTAAAGCCTCCTCCAAATCTGGGGTTTCAACACCCATACGGGAAAAGAAGTTCAATAAATTCTTTACGTCCCTAACTAATAACTCTTCAGCTAGGGGGTGAGCTAAATCCACAGCCTGCCCAAAATCTATGAGAACTGGAGATTCATTGAAAACCATAACATTGTATTCACTTAAATCCCCATGTACAAGTCTAGCCTTACAATACAGCTTGGAAACATAATCCATTAAGACATTGAAGAATGCATCAATATCCGCGGGGGTGTAATCTTTAAGTAGGGGTGCAGGGACACCATCAACACCTATAAACTCCATTACAAGAACATTGCCTTTAACGGTTATGGGTTTCGGAACCCTAACGCCAACATTATAAGCCTTAACTAGATTTGAATACTCCTTCCTAGCCCAAGTATATATTATATCCCTAGTTTTCCCACTTGTAACTTTGAATCTAGGGTCCCCCACAATGTACGTCATCATCCCCCTCCTAAACTCTGAGGTAGATGTCAAGTATATCTTGACTGCGAGATCCAATCCACTTCTATCCTTAGCCCAATAGACTCTAGCCTCCTTACCAGAGTTGACAACACCATACATGACGCTTAAAACCCCCCTATTAAAAAGGTCATATAGTATCATTAATGTGGAGTAATCGAAAACCTCCTCAACAGTTTCAAACATATCTGAATCTTTGATCTTCTTCCTCCTATAATCTATCTTATGAAGCTCATCTCTAACACGATCAATATCCCAACTCATAAACAAAACCATGCAAACTTAAGACTTTAGGGATTCAATGTCAAAATCCTTTGGCAGTAGACCTTCAGCTTTAAGCTTCTCAATATCACTCTTAGTGTACATCCAAACTATATCCCCGCGGGATTCAGGTTGGAAATCCCATGGCACAACCACCACAATATCCCCCTCCCTAAACCACATCCTCTTACGGAATCTACCTGGAATCCTGCATATCCTAATGTTTCCATCAGCACATTTAACTCTAGCCCTATCGAAACCTAGAAAGTTTATTATGACGCCTAGAATTTCCCCTTCACCAAGGGGTCTAACCTTTGATTCACTGGAATTACTAGCATCCCTATCCATGGGTATCACATAATAGATGTTTATGGCTTAAATAAAAGGTTAGCGTTTAATAGGTTTACTTCCCCCTTGATACTATAATGATTTTACCATTAAAAACCATGAATTTAACGTGACTTCCAACTTCAACATCGAAAGCTGATGGCTTTAAAGCCCTATAAACCCTACCAGAGGAATCTATGATTTCAATATCATCATCGGTAATGGAGTTAACGAAACCTGAATACAACTCATGGGATCGACATACAACCTCAATGCTAACATCCCCATGCCAAGCATCCCTATAATTCACAGACCCCCTACCACCAGACTCCAAATCATAATACAAGAATTTACCACCACTAAACCCTTCATATCTGGCAATTCTACCATTAAGGCTGATGATATCACCAATGGAGAAACTTGGAAGCCTAACGGATATGGATAATCTGGATATCCTAGAGCCTTTAGAGCCATCAAAACCAATAACTTTATGACTCTCCTTAATTAAAGCACCCAAACGTTTATGAATTTCATCAGCAACCCTCCTAGCCAATCTAAAGTTATCGAATTTATAGTCCAATCCACCCTTAACAGCCTCAACCCTATAATTCAATACAGCCCCACTTCTATCAGATTCTGAGCTCAAAACCTTCTCAACAATTTCATTTACAATTGAAAGTTCATGTTGAGTGAGAGGTCTATCATGAGCTCTAACTTGGACTATTGAGGAGAAGTATCCTGAAGCCACCCTAGTACATCTTGGGCAAACCACACTCCTCACATTAACATCAACCCAAAGCTCTTCATCGTAGACTGGTATCCTTGAATCCACAGTTCCATGAGCCCTAACTAGAACTGAAACCTTACCTCCACCAATACTCCTAGCTTCCAAAGCCTTCAGAGATCCAGAACCCCTCAACTTAACATACTCCTCAACGAACTCCATTGCCGAGGAGAGTTTCGGATCCTCAACCCCCCTCGGCTTAACCCATTTTCCATGTAACTTATATGAGCCACATACACCACAGAATTCCATGGTTAAATCCTTAGGTACAATTATCATCCTATTCCTAGCCTTATAGCAATCCCAACATAGATTATCCACTAACGGCATTTCAGGGGATTCAAGTTTACCGCATATGGAGCAGAATCTAGTCAATAGATCACCGTAAACCATAATTTTACAGGTTCACCCTTATAAATTGTGCGTGAGGCTGTCCACCTATCGTGATGATGGCATCCTTATGAATTAACCCAGCCTCCAAAGCCAATTTAACAATTCTAACCCCTATAATGTTAATTATGGAGGCAGACTTCAAATAATTTAAAGCTTCACGTGAATCCACGAGCATACCACCATAAAACTCCTTGCTAACTATAATCTTTAAATCACCACTCTCAAGCTTTGCCCCAAGGATCTCAGAATCGCATGCAACAACCATGAGATCCTTGCCATACCTCCAGAAGTTAATGTAAAACTTTTGTTCAGAAGATTCATTCAACCCACTACACCTTACCACTAACACTAGTCCTAGCTCCACAAGCAGTGCAAACCAGTATTGTGACTCTACGCTCCTTCGTGAGGTAGGTATCCTTTGAACCGCAAACTGGACAGATAACATATGTCTTAGCATACTTTAACAATGTATTTTCAATTGAGGATCCACTATACCTCCCATGAAGAATCAACTTATCACCACTAATAGTGCCGGCAGCTCCAAGCTCCTTTAAAAGGAAGCTTAAAACATGTTTAACATCCCTATTAAAGTACTCCACCACACTCATGAAACCACTCACCATAGTTGTGCCACCCATTATGGAAACTGAAATTTTCGGTAAGCTGAATACCCCCCTATCCCCACCACTAACCTTAACGCTAGATAAAGCTCTATCCAAAAGTTCCTCATAACTGTAATCGCTTATCCTCTTCTTCAAATCTCCATCCACAACCCCATATACAAAAACATTAAACATAAAGTTTTCTATATCTAATTGGGGCTTAACATTTACCCAGGTGGAAGGTCATGCAATACATATTGAAGGGTAAATCCGTAGTGACCATGGGAAGTAGGGGGATTATAAGGGATGGATGCATAGTAATTGAAGATTCATGGATAATTGATGTTGGAGAGTATAGCAATATTAGGTGGAAGTATCATGGATATGAAGTGCTAAACATGGAAGACTGCATACTAATGCCAGGACTAATAAACACACATACACATATAGCCATGAGCCTACTCAGAGGATATGCAGACGATCTACGATTAAGCGAATGGCTTGAGAAATGGGTTTGGCCATTGGAAGCAAAGATGACTGAAAGAGACATATACATTGGAGCTAAACTATCAGCCCTAGAGGCAATTAAAGGTGGAACGACAACCGTATGTAGCATGTACCATTACAAATACGATTACAATGAGGCAAAAGCAGTATATGAATCTGGACTTAGAGGCGTAATATCACACACATTCTTCGATTGGAGGAAAGATGAAGATTACAAGCTTATGGAGGATTTAATTAGGAAATGGCATGGTAAGGGGGGTTGGAGAATTAAAGTTGCAGCTTCACCACATGCACCATACACAGTAAGCCCAAAATATCTAATGGAAATAAGGGAATACGTTAACGGGAAGAACAGGGAACTAAAAGACGAAGAGAAGATCATAATGCACATACATGTAGCTGAAACAAGGGATGAAGCGAAAACAGTGAAGGAGAAGTACAATGTCGAAACTGAAATGGGGTTATTCAAATACCTAAACGACATTGGATTCCTATCAGAAGACGTTTTAGCAGCACACTGCGTATGGCTAACAGATGAAGATATAGCTATAATGAAGGCTAGAGATGTTAAGGTTTCACACAACCCAGTAAGCAACCTAAAATTGGCTTCAGGAATAAGTCCAATAACAAAACTACTGGACGCGGGGGTAACGGTATCTCTAGGGACTGATGGACCATGCTCCAACAATACACTAGACATGTTTGAAGCCATGAAAATAGCATCATTAATCCAGAAGGGGGTTACATTAAACCCAACAGCACTACCCGCCCATGAAACATTAAAGATGGCTACAATAAATGGTGCAAAAGCTTTGAAATGGGATAAACATATTGGAAGCATAGAGGTGGGGAAGAAGGCTGACATAATAGCCGTAGAACTGGGTAAACCACACCTAACACCAATATATAGCGAACTAAGCCACTTAGTATACGCAGTTAGATGTGGAGATGTAAAACACGTTATAATCGATGGGGAAATTGTCATGGAGAATAGATCAATAAAAACTTTGAGGGAGGAGGAAGTTATTAGGGAAGCTGAAAAAGCTAAAGAGGAACTTATAAATAGGTTAAGGGGGAGGTGAAAAGGTAATGCCAAAAATAAAGGATCCAAAACTGGCAGACAAGGGGAGAATGCAGATAAGGATTGCTGAATCGAGAATGCCAGTCCTCATGAAGATTAGGGAAGAAATGATTAAGTGGAAGCCATTAATGGGAATTAAGATAGCAGCATGCCTACACGTGACAAAGGAGACAGCTGTACTCATGAAGACATTGAAGGCTGGAGGGGCCAAAATAGCCTTAACAGCTTCAAACCCACTATCAACACAAGATGACGTTGCAGCAGCACTCGTGGAGGAGGGGATAGATGTCTATGCCTGGAGGGGGGAAAGTGAAAGCGAATATATGGAGAATATAAGGGAAGCCCTCAAAATAAACCCAGATATAACCATGGATGATGGTGGAGACATAACAGTGGAAGCCCACAAACTCAATTATGCAAATCACATAGTTGGGGGGACTGAGGAAACCACCACAGGGATAATAAGGATAAGGGCCATGGAGAGAGAGGGGAAACTCAAATATCCAGTAATAGCGGTAAACAATGCTAAAACCAAATACCTATTCGACAATAGATATGGAACTGGACAAAGCACAATAGATGGAATAATGAGGGCAACCAACATACTATTGGCAGGGAAGAATGTAGTTGTAGCTGGATATGGATGGTGTGGAAGGGGGATAGCCATGAGGGCTAGGGGTATGGGTGCAAACGTAATAGTAACGGAAATAGACCCATTAAAAGCTTTAGAAGCAGTTATGGATGGATTTAGAGTCCTACCCATGAGTGAAGCAGCAGAAATTGGAGACATATTCATAACAGCCACTGGAAACATAAATGTCATTAGAAGAGAGCACATGGAGAAGATGCGTAATGGAGCAATACTGGCCAACAGTGGACACTTCAACGTTGAAATAAACATAAAGGATCTTGAGGAAATATCAGTGTCGAAAGAGAGGTTGAGGGAAAATCTAGATGAATACACTTTGAGGGATGGGAGGAAAATATATTTGCTAGCCGAGGGGAGACTTGTAAACCTAGCTGCAGCCGAAGGGCATCCAAGCGAAGTTATGGACATGTCCTTCGCAAACCAAGCACTATCAGTAAAATATCTAGTGGAGAATAAGGGGAAGCTTGAACGAAAACTATACGAAGTACCAGTGGAGATAGACCAGACAGTGGCAAAACTAAAACTTCAATCGATGGGAATAAGGATAGATGAACCCACAAAGGAGCAACTGGAGTACATGCAGAAATGGGAAGATTAAAAATATAGGTATCCGCAATTAGAAGATAATGGGAGGATGGTAAAAATCCAAGAAGGAAAGGAGGAGAAGGTGGAGGAGAAGAAGGTTAAGAAGATAAGAAGTATATCAGACCTACCGGGAGTTGGACCTGCCACAGAACAAAAACTTATAGAGGCAGGATATAAAACCATAGAGGCAATAGCCATAGCAACACCAGCAGAAATCATGGCAGCCACAGGACTTGGAGAGAAAGTCGCACAGAAAATAATTATGGCCGCCAGATCAGCATTGGAATTGGGATTCAAAACTGCAGACATAATATATGAGCAGAGGTTAAAAGTGAATAGGATAAGTACTGGAAGCAAAAACCTAGATAGATTACTCGGTGGAGGAGTTGAAACACAATCAATAACAGAGGTTTTCGGGGAATTTGGAAGTGGGAAAACCCAATTGGCACATCAACTATCAGTAAACGTTCAATTACCACCAGAAGCAGGGGGGCTTGGGGGGAGAGCACTATACATAGACTGTGAAGGAACCTTTAGACCTGAAAGGATAGTTGCCATGGCCATGGCGAAGGGGCTGGATCCAAAGGAGGCATTGAAAAACATAATATTTGCAAGAGCATACAATTCAGATCACCAAATGCTACTGGTGGAGCAAGCAAAGGATATAATAGATGAGAAGAACATAAAGTTAATAGTTGTGGATAGCGTTACAGGACATTTCAGAGCAGAATATCTTGGTAGGGAAAGCTTAGCAGATAGACAGCAAAAACTAAATAGACACCTACATGCATTGGCAAGACTAGCGGACATATTCAACGTAGCCGTATTCGTAACAAATCAAGTTATGGCTAGACCAGACGCATTCTTCGGAGACCCAACAAGAGCTGTAGGTGGACATGTACTCTTCCACGTTCCAGGAGCAAGAATATACTTGAGGAAGAGCAGTGAAAATAAGAGGATAGCTAGACTGGTGGATAGCCCATACCTACCTGAAGCAGAAGCAGTATTCCAAATAACAGAGGAAGGAATAACTGATCCACGTGAATAGAAAGGGTTAAAAAGCCAGATTAACGGATATCTAAAAACGGTAATGATCGATGTTGAAGACCCACCTATCAGACCTATTTGAGAGTAGAGGAGCAAAAATGATTGAATTTGTAGGTTGGAAGATGCCACTATGGTTCACAAGCATAACTGAAGAACATTTAGCTGTGAGAAATAAGGCTGGAATATTCGACGTATCACACATGGGGAGAATGTTGATAGAAGGGAAAGATTCAACACACTTCCTAAACTACGTAACAACAAATAATGTTGAAAAATTAAAGCCAGGCAGAATGCACTATTCCACAATATGTAACCAGAATGGTGGGATAAAGGATGACGTAATGCTACAAAGGATAACTGAAGATAAGTATGTCCTTGTAACCAATGCATCAAATAGGGAGAAGATATACAATTGGTTAACACAAAATTCAAAGGGATATGAAGTTAAGATCGAAGATGTAACCTTCGAAGTTCCAATGCTAGCCATACAAGGGCCATACGCTGAGAAGATCATGCAGAAAATTGTGGATATAGATTTAAAGAAGTTAACATTCTGGAGGCTAGCCACATGCAAAATAATGGGATATGAAGCCATAATATCGAACTCCGGATATACAGGTGAAAATGGATTTGAAGTAACCATATGGAGAATTCCAAAGGGTGAAAGTGAAAAGCTCATAAAGATATACATGGAAATACTCAAAGCTGGAGAAGAATATGGATTAAAAGAATGCGGCCTCGGAGCAAGAGATACACTTAGACTTGAAGCTGGATTAGTACTATATGGAAACGACATAGATGAAGATACAACACCACTCGAAGCAAAACTAGACTACGCAGTGAAAATGGATAAAGGGGAGTTCATTGGTAGAGAAGCATTACAAAGACAACTAAATGAAGGATTGAGGAAAGTTAGAGTGGGATTAAAAATGATTGAAAAGGGGATACCGAGACCACACTACGAAATATGGTGCGAAAACGAAAAGATAGGGGTTGTGACCAGCGGCACATACTCACCACTACTAAACATTGGAATAGCAATGGGATACGTTAAACCAAAATACGATGAAATTGGTAGGGAAGTGGAAGTGGTTATTAGAGAGAGGAGGGTAAAGGCTAAAATAGTCGACTGGCCATTCTATAATGAAGAGGAATATGGGAGGAGGAGGAAGAATGTCCCATGAAAAGGTAGTGGTAAAGGAAGGACTATACTATACGAAGGAACATGAATGGGCTAAAATAGAAAATGGTAGTGTTAGAGTTGGGATAAGCGATTACGCACAAAAAGAACTTAGAGACATCGTATACGTAGAGCTACCACAAGTTGGGAAGAAAGTTAAACAATTCGAGAGGCTATGTAGCATAGAATCAGTTAAAGCAGTCTCAGATGTATACAGCCCAGTAAGCGGGGAAGTTGTGGAGGTTAATAGGCAACTTGAAAGTTCACCAGAACTCTTAAATAAAGACCCATATGGAGAAGGATGGATGGCAGTAATTAAAGCTGAAAAGCTAAATGAAGAAGTTAAAAACTTGATGAACGCAGAGAAATATAGGGAATACATAAAGACATTGGAGAAGCACTAAACAACCTTAAAAACAATCTCCTCTCTATAATCAACGATAACCCTCCTATAACCCCTCAATTTTTCATTAAGCTCCAAATCCCCAGTATCCACATGCAATGCATCTAAATTGGAAATCTTACTCCAAGTGGCAACAATAATTACGTTATCCACACCAACCCTCCTAATGACATTTGCACTTATCTGCTGATTCCCCCTACCAAATATGAACCCCTGACCACCAATTGGGGAAACTATTATGCAAGCCTTGCTAAAACCACCATCATCAAGAAAACGCAATATATCAGCTTCAGATACATCCTTAGCTACAATCTTGAAATTGAGCATTAAATCCACGCCCAAGAGAGTTTTATCCAAGCCAAGCATATCAGTTATAGCTTTAACAGTAGTTCCAGGGCCAAGAATATATAGGACGTCAGGCTTCATAAGCTCCAAAACATATTTGGCAATCCCCCTCTGATTCTCCAATTCACTATCCATAGGCATAGTTGGAGATTTAGCTCTCTGAACATATCCAGGGGAATATGGGACTAATAGGTAACCATAAAGCTTTATTGAAAGCCTATCACATCTGAAAGCCTCTTCATCAATATCCATAACCTCCATAGGCTTAACAGACAAATTCCCAGCCAAATATTCTGCAACGATCCTAGCTGCATCTTCAATGTTAAATGTGAATACCGCTGAATACATCTTCACACCAGCTGGAATTCCTAATACGGGAACGTTTAAATCAATAGCTTCACAAATATCCCTTGCAGTTCCATCACCACCACAAAAAACAATTAAGTCAACCCCAATGCCATGCATGAGCTTAGCAGCCTTCACAGTATCCTCCCTACTAGTCCTCTCACCAACACTTCCAATCACCGTGGGTTTGAAGCCAGCTTCCAGAGCCTCATATTCACCCATAAGCTTTGGATATGTGATTAACTCGATGTCCAAGTTAAGCTTCTTCAAATAATCGAGGAATATTTTAGCCCTCTCAGGGGAAACTGGTTTAGCGCCCAATTTGATAGCCTTCTCCAAAACTTCAATGCCATCAGTACCCTTAAGACCAACCCTTCCACCCATCCCAGCTATTGGATTCACTATTAAGCCAACCCTTTTCCTATTGGACTTCACTTCACCCATGATATACCCATCCCAAACACTTGATCCCCTATCTCCCACACTTTCTCATAATATGTTCCAGGCGGCTTCTTTAACCCCAAACTAAGATTTCTAACTCTAACCTCCCTCAATATGTACCATTCCATGCTCTTCAAAAGTTCTAAAGTCTCAGGATCCTCCACACAGACATATGCATCCACATATGCATCTACAGGTAGGTCTAGATCCTTCCTCATGGCTTGAAGTCTTCTAACAACATCCCTAGCAAGCCCTTCAGCCATAAGCTCCCTATCTATGGAGCAATTCAGATATAGCTCTCCATACTTAAACTTCGTATATCCATATCCCTCCTTAACCTTCTCCTCGAAGGTTAAATCCTCCTTGGACAATTGAACATCCACACCATCCACATTGAGGGTTACATAGCCCTTGGAATCCATTTCAGATTTAATGGAATATGCATCCATGGATTCTATCTTCAACAATATCTTTGGGAGAAGCCCCTTATACTTAGGTCCAAGTGATGAGTAATTCACTAGGACATCGTAAACCTTAAACTTGGAAGCCTCTGAAAGTGATATCAAGCTCAAATTCTTAACATTCCCCTGATCAATAACGACATTCCTGAAATACTCTATACCCTTGACGACTTCAGGATCATCTGTGGCTATTATCATCTCCTTAAGTGGATAACGCAGCTTTATCCTCTTATCCTGCCTAACCTTATATGATGCTTCAACCACATCCCTAACTATCTCCATACTCTTCAAGAGAGATTCATCAATGAACTCTTCCATGGGCTTAGGCCAATCGCACATGTGAATGCTCTCTGGAAGCGATGGATCGGCAACTCTAAATATGGATTGATAAAGCTTCTCAGTTATGAATGGAATTATCGGTGCAGATAGTTTAAGCAATCTAAGTAGGACATGATATAGAACTGAGTAAACAGCATTTTTACTTGGATCATCACCCTCAAGCCAAATCCTCCTCCTAATAAGCCTAATGTACCACCTACTAAGATCATCAACCACGAAGCTTCTAACAGCCCTAGCCACTTCATGTATATGCAATTTACCCATACTCTCATTACAATGCTTAACAATAGACTCAAACCTACTTAAGAGCCAACGATCCTCAGGTTGAAGATGATCAATCATGGAGGGGAGAGGATACTTTTGAGGCGAATATCCATCGAGATTCATGTATAAACTTGCAAAGTAGTATACATTCCACATTATCGTTAAAGCCCTATGGGTTTCCTCAACCTCCTTCATGGAGAACCTCAAATCCTCCCATGGAGTACATTGAAGTTCATAAAACCTCAATGCATCCCTAGAATACTTATTGAAAACCTCTTCTGGAGCTATAACATTCCCAAGAGATTTATGCATTGGCCTACCCTGCTCATCAAGAGACCAACCATGCATTAAAACCCTCTTGTATGGAGCTATCCCAAAACCAATATATCCACTTACAAGTAGAGTGTAGAACCACCCTCTAGTCTGATCAGGCCCCTCCAAAATGAAGTATGGAGGCCACCACTCATCAAACTCCTCCCTAGAAACTGGGAAGTTGAGTGAAGCCCATGAAGCCACACTGGAATCCATCCAAACATCCAGAACATCTGGAACCCTCCTCATAACTCCACCACACTTACCACACTTCAAAGTGACAGAATCAATCCAAGGTCTATGGAGATCCTTCAACTCCAATGGGCTTTGGGACATGCTCTTAAGCTCCTCAATGGATCCGATCACAACGAAATCCCCACAATTACTACACTTCCATATGGGCATAGGTATACCCCAATACCTCTGCCTAGATATAACCCATTCACGGACACTTTCAAGCCAATTCCTAAACCTATTCTTACCAGCCCATTCAGGTATCCACTCCACACGCTCATTTTCAGCTATGAGGGCATCCCTAATTTCAGGAACCCTTATAAACCACTGAGTCGTAGCCTTCAATATCAATGGAGACTTACATCTCCAGCAATGCGGATACCTATGTACAATCCAAGATTGATGTAATAGTAGCCCCTTACGTTTAAGATCCTCAATTATCTCAGCATTGGCATCCCATATGCTTTTACCAGCATACTTCCCAGCTTCAGAAGTGAATATACCCCTATCATCCACGAGGCATAGTACTGGAAGCCCATACCTTAAGCCAACTATGAAATCCTCTTCACCATGCCCTGGAGCTGAATGAACGCATCCAGTCCCCTCCTCCATACTCACAAACTCCTCACTTAAAACAACCCTATGCACACCCCTAATCTTACGTTGAGCTGGAACCTCATCGAGTAGAGCTGGAGTATACTTCAACCCCTCCAGGGAAGCTCCACTAAACTTCTCCAAGACCTTGAAGCTCAATCCAACCTCATTAAACACAGCCTCACATCTGGCTTCAGCAAGTATATACTTCTCATCCCCAACCTGAACCTTAACGTAGGTTTCCTTTGGATTAACCATTATGGCCACATTGGAGGGGAGAGTCCATGGAGTTGTAGTCCAAATCAATATGTATTCCCCACTCTTCCCCTCCACTGGAAACTTAACATATATTGATGGATCCCTAACATCACGATACTCATCTGTAACCTCATAACCCGAGAGAACGGTTTCACATCTTGGACACCAGTGGAAGACCATGTAACCCTCAGATAGAAGCCCACGCTCATATGCACGTTTAACAAGCCACCATGCAGCTTGAATGTAATTTGGGTCTATGGTCATATATGGCTTATCCCAATCCATCCAGACACCTAAATCCTTAAATTGCCCCTCCATAATCTTCAAATTCTCCAATGCATACCTCTTACACTCCTCAACAAATTTATCAACACCCAAAGATTCAATCTCCTTCTTAGTCTTCAATCCAAGCTTCCTCTCCACCATAACCTCTATCGGTAGACCATGCATATCATATCCAGGCTGATCCCTAACATTGTATCCAGCCATCCTAAAGTATCTCAGGAAGGCATCCTTCAATATCTTATTCCAAGCAGTACCCACATGTATCGGGTTTGTAACGTATGGTGGGCCATCCAAGAAGTATAATTTAGGTTTATCCTTAAGCCTCTCCTTAACCTTCAAGTATACATCATTGCTCCTCCACCAATTGAATATCTCCTCCTCAATCCTTGAACCCCTATAATCCCTCTCAATAGTTCCCACTACACCCATAAAATCCACCACCACATACATATAGAACAAAACAGTATCAGA
This sequence comes from Candidatus Culexarchaeum yellowstonense, assembly GCF_024707025.1. Taxonomy (NCBI): domain Archaea; kingdom Thermoproteati; phylum Candidatus Culexarchaeota; class Candidatus Culexarchaeia; order Candidatus Culexarchaeles; family Candidatus Culexarchaeaceae; genus Candidatus Culexarchaeum; species Candidatus Culexarchaeum yellowstonense. The sequence goes on along the minus strand of NZ_JANGFQ010000013.1, from coordinate 6,656 downwards.
ATAATTTGTAATTCAAGATTTAAATTTGGCTCCGATCCATCCCCCAGACACCATTCATAAATAGGTGAGTGAAACATATGTATATAAAAGTTTTGAATAAAAGTATATTGGGGATTACATTGACTGAAAGACTTAGAAGCAAAGCCTTGAGAATATCATTAAAAGTCATAACGATAACCGCAATAATAGTATTGGCAGTATGGATAAGGATGCTACCAGTAATAAGGTATGGACCATACCTAAGCGAATACGACACATACTACCAATATAGAATGACCCAATACATAGTTGACAATGGAATCCAAGCATGGTTCACATGGTATGATAAGATGAGCTGGTATCCAAATGGTAGGAGCGTACCAGACACATCATACCTAGGGGTGCCATTAACTGGAAGCATATTCTACACGATCATAAGGATACTTGGATTCAACATAACATTAATGGAAGCATGTGCATTAATGCCAGCAATACTTGGAGGATTAACAGTACTCATAGTGTACTTTATAGGTAGAGAGATAGATGGGGATGGTGCAGGGATGATTGCAGCACTACTACTAGCAACAATCCCAGCATTCATGCAGAGAACCACAGCTGGATTCTACGATAATGAATGCGTAGGATTCTTCGCCATGGCTTTAAGCATACTATTCTGGATTAAAGCACTAAAGAGCGATAACATAATATACCCAATACTCAGCGGCCTATCCCTAGCATACATGAACATAAGTTGGGGTGGAAGCATATACCTACTAAACCTATATGCAGCATATGTAGCAATAATGGTGATACTTGGGAAATATAATAGGAAGCTACTGAAAAGCTATTCTTTAACAATAGGCGTAGCCATGATGATCTCAGCCCAATACCCATACTTCTCAAGGAAGTACATGATAAGCTACGCAACAATCCTACCAATAGCCACAACACTAATGCTAACCATAGGGGACATATTGAAAAACGTAAAGGACAAGAATACGAGGATAATTGGCTTAGCTGGAATACTGGCAGTGGGAATTGCAGGGGCAATAATCCTTGAGAGAATAGGGATGCTATCCACATTAACAGGAAGAATACTGACCGTAATAAACCCATTCCAAAGGGAGACGATACCACTAGTGGAGTCTGTGGCTGAACATCAAGCACCAACATGGAGCCAAATATACTATCAATACGGACTACTAATACCAATATCCGCTGCAGGACTATACTACCTATGGAAGCGCGGTGGAGAAGCGGACATATTCATTATCATAGGTGGACTGACATCAGCATACTTCTCCTCCACAATGGCGAGATTGATGATGCTTGCAGCACCATTCATAACAATACTCTCAGCACATCTAATAGACGTGGTATACACACAAAACATAGGGAGAATAATGGAAGTTAGAACTTCCGGAAGGAGGAGGAGGGGGGATAGAGGGGGGATTGGAGGCAACATACTAATACTAATAGTGCTCTCAGCAGCACTAATAATCCCAGTAATAGGGTGGAGGGAGGCGGCTGCAACACCACAACAGATAATCACATCATCACTACCAGTAAGCAATGAATACTTAGACTGGATAGAGGCACTGCTATGGATGAGGGAGAACCTACCGAACGATGCAGTTGTAGCTTCATGGTGGGATTATGGATACTGGATAACAACCATAGCCAACAAAACCACACTCGCAGACAACTCAACAATGGATGAGGGGAGGATAAAGAAGATTGCACAAGCATTCCTATCCAATGAGACAGAAGCCCTAAGACTACTCAAGGAGATGGGGGCAACACACGTCGTAGTATTCGAAGCCTTCGATCCAAACACGGGATTCCTATTTGGAGGTAGAGGGTGGGGTGACTTCGTTAAATCATATTGGATGGCTAGGATAGCTGGATTAAACGTAACAGACTACATGACATACAACAGCCAATACGGAGTATACCTACCCACAGGGCCAAAAGCACCCCAAACAACCCTATATAGGCTAATATTCAATACCAGAAGCGAACTTTGGGCTTCATGGGGGATAAGAATACCGAAACCAGAACACTTCGAACTAGTATTCCAATCATCCCATGGATTCGTATTCGTATACAAAATAAACTATTAGATAATGGCATAAACAAAATCAACCATTTTTAACATTACCCTGAGAAAGCTTCTTCATAAGCCTCCTATACTTACCATACTTATCCTCAGGGGAAAACTTGGGTGGATGGGGAATCCTAACTTCACCACCACAATATGGACACTTCTCCTTATTTAGAGTGTAAGATCCGCAGGATACACATTTCCTCAAAAGCCATGGCATATGGAACCCTCAAACCCTCTTAAAACTTCCAGAACCACCGAGGGATGATATGGTATGTAAAGCTGCATCCACAGCGGCTTTCAAAGCCTCCTCAGCCACCTTATAATCTCTAGCTGAAATGTCAACCCTATACCTTGGGGCTCCAACACTATAAATTCTACATTTAACACCACCAATGGATTCAGCTTTCATCTTAGCAGCCTTTAAAGCCTCAATAATTCTCACAATGCCATCACTGGCCTCAGAAGTCAATTGAAGTATAGCGGCAACCTTAACCTCCTTAAGCTCAATATTCTCCTTAGCCAAATCAACGATATATTCAGCTAAATCCCTAGGCACCCCAGCATTTACTATGGGGGCTAAACCAAATCTAGCAGCCTCCTCAAACCCGCCCAAAACATCCCCGAAAGCTGATGCAAGTTTAGGTGCAATTTCAGACTTTAAATAATTCAAGTCTACACCAGCCTTCTGAGATAAAAGTTCGAGGAGCTTCTCCCCCCTATTAAACCTCTTCCACTCCAAAAGCTTATCCTTCCTCTCCTTATCACTAACCCTCCTAAGGGAGAGGTCAACATACCTCTTACTCTTATCAACCCTTATAACCTTTAAAACAACCTTACGCCCCTCCTTCAAGTAATCCCTTATATTGTGAACCCATGTGGATGCAACCTCACCTATAGGCACATATCCACTCACATTGCTATATTCATCCAAATTGACATATGCACCCTTATCAAAAACTTCAGTTACAGTGGCTATTACGAGCTCACCAACCTCAGGCAGATCCCTACCCTTAACAGACAATACAGCTACACCTCAAATCAACCTAAAATCTTAACAACCTTACCCTTAATATTAGCCTTACCGCCAGTTGGCTCAATTAGAACCCTACCACAAATATTACATTTAACCACAGTTGAAGCTCTATCGAAGGATATTTGCTCATTACCACAGTCGGGGCATGATACGACTATAAATCTACTTTTAGGTTCAGGTATGAGCACCTTCCTCTTCTTCACACCAGTAAACAAGATTTCACCCCTCAATCTCAATTCTCTTCAATCTAATCCCCTCAGTATGAAGAATATGCCCACACTTCTTACACTTCAACTTTAAAACCTGCTTCTTAGTTACCTTAGCAAACCTCTTCTGCTCAGCAGCCCTCTTACTACCATAACCCTTATTCTTAGCTGCAAATCTCCTCTCACCTTGAGCTAAACTCCTACGTTTACCAGCCTTATATAGCGTAACAGTATGCTCGGTATGAGCATTACATCTTGGGCAATACTTCATCATTACAGCCGGAACCTTCATACCTACACCTCCAACCTCTCAGCAACACCCTTCATAATTAATATTTCACTATTTATTAAAGGTATGTTAGCCACATCTTCAGGTTCGAAGGGGCCGTAAACCACTAAATCCACCCCGACAAATGCTGGAACACTTGCTGTAAAACGAACTAATATTCTTTTTGTAGTGTCCTCCATGGAGTTCATGGAAGAGGAGAAGGACTGTAAAGACATTTGAATAGCCTCCCTAATCTTGATGTAGGCATCCAACTCCTCATCCAGAATTCCCTCAGGTGGAGTTGATAAACCCATAAATATCCCCCTAACAATCTTATAAACCCTCAACTTGAAGATCAATGAAACCATCTTGATGGCTAAATCAAGCTCCCCCCTCAAAATATCAGCTGAACCCCCCTGCGAAGATTCAATTTTATCCCTCAACCCCTTAATGTAAAGCCTAGCATTAATGTAGAAATCCTTTGGCAATCGGGATAGATTTGATGATTCCAACTCATTCTTTAAAGCTTCAAGTATATCATTATACATAACCGTAAACCACAATTAAAATATATATCCATCAACTTAATAAAGTTGCAGAACCCCTACATATCAAGTAAACTGCAATGGTCTTTGGGAGCACTACATCCACATCCTTATAAGGCCCATAAAAACTTCCACCAATACAGATCCTAGGCATATGTGAAACGTGAACCTTTAAATCCTCAAAACCGAAGGCTGAAGCATCAAATAATGGTTGGAAAGAACTTAAAGCAGATATGGACATGGATTTAGCTATAAGCCCAGTCTTACCGTGAAGAGATGATGGAAGTCTCATCAAACGCTTAATATCACTTGTTACACGCTCATCAATATGCACAGCAGCTTCACCCACAACCCTAGAAGCAATCCTACTCCAAACATAGGCTGGCAACCCACTTATCCTAGGCCACCTTGGCGGAGAAGACTCAAAGGAGGATAATATTTCACCCCTATTATCATATATGAGCCTTGCAATCCTCTCATTAAACATGGATTCCAAATCGCTGAATGAAGCTGAACTTATAAATTCATATAAGGCTCTAATAAGCCTCCCACGCCACCCAGGATCTGAAAGTGAAGGTGGAGTTACATCCCTAATCGATCTGGATGGGAATCCATGAAGCTCCAGGGATAATCCAACCCCCCTAACATAATCCGTTATCTCCCTTCTAGCCTCAAGACTCAATTCCACAGCAACCTTATCCCTAACATGGACATGATACCCCCTATGACCTGAAAATACGATTAATATGTTCCCAGTTGAGAAGCCGAATTCCGATACTAAGAATTCCTCAACAAGCTTGAAAACCTCCTCCCTAGCCTTATCCAAACAGAAATCGCAAAGCCAAGAATCAACCTCAATCCTCCTGGAAGAGCATTTTGGACACTCTTCAGGGGCCATGCCCATGGAGCTATATCCACAATCCATACACCTCCAAGAATCATGCTCACGCTTACATGGAGTTGGAATATGATCAGCATCTATATCGAATACCAAGTCAGCCCCCCTCCAAACCTTACCATCCATATCCTCAACATCTGGGAAATCGTAGTATGCAGATGAAAAATATGCGTGTAATGGAGTCTCCCTAACCATAAAACTCTTCAAATCATCAACACTCTTAAAGGACATATGCCTCCTCATCCCCTCCTGACCAATAAATATGAATCCAAACTCCCTCCTACCAATATCATTTGGAGCCTCAATGGAGGCGGAGGAATAATACCCCCTAAACAGCCTCCTAATTAGATCTTCCCTTCTCAACATCTCTAACACCAGAACCCTTAACCTTCAATTTATAATAGGTCATTGGATGCTTAACCCTCTTGGAAATGCAGAAATCATCTGGGAAGCATAATCCAAAAGTTTTAAGAGTACTACATTTGGGAGTGGAGTATTTGGTTCTAGAACCCCTCAAACCAGCAATATGCTCAACTTGATACCTAGTCATTTTCTCATCATAATCTGCTGAAGCAGTGAACAATTTAATCACATCATCAACGCTCCTACCAACATTAAGTAGGAATGTTGCCAATGTAAATCTAGCCATATGGGGCATGGACTCCCCCTTCAAAAGCCCATTCATCAAACTACGTATACATGGAGGCATCGCAGATTCAACCACGGGACCCTTAACCTCCTCAGCCTCAAGAACCTTCCTATAACTGGAGAAAATCTTCCTCAACCCCTCAATCCTATCCAAAACATTACTAGGCACAGTTATACTTGGCATAGGTTGACTAGACTTATTAAATATCTCACTCTTAACCCTCTCAGAAATAAGCCTAGCAAGCTCCCCCCTACTCACATAAACCCATCCGCCAACAACACTCCTATTAACAAGCTTCCAATTGAAAGCCTCAAAAACTGGGGAGAATTGGAGGAAGTCTGCAAAGAATATTTGAAATGCACTTGGACGAATAAGCTTAACCCTCCAATTGAAGCTATTCACAGAGATTAATTGAAGCTTATAATCCTCATCAACCCTAAGCTCCTCATAAACCCTCTTAGCTTCAGCAACAGCATACCTCATGGACAAAGCATTATCCCCAATAACAGACAATATTATTGGAGCAATATTGAAGGAGAATATCTCCAAATCAAGATCCACAAGCTTCGTTTCAACCCTCCCAACCCTAATTGCACTCTCAATCCTCTCAAAAGCCCTATCAAGGATTGTTGAGAAGTCTGGATGGAAAACCTCATCTATGGTGAAACCTAAACTGGAAATATACTCCCTAGCCTCCCTACAAAAGGGGTACTTCGCTAAATCTTCACGGGAAAGAGACATAGGAGGTTAACACAATAGGACTTAAATGAAAATAGTTATTTTAGTATTACCCTAGCATCATTCAACTCTAGGTGCAAGGTAATATGTTATCCTACCCTCATTTGGAAGCTCAAAGCTAAGCTTCAGAGGCATATCAGTGGAGAACTCTAAAACGAGAATTTCACTGGCACTGGAAGCCTTAACGAGATCCTCCAAGTAATTCAAGCTATAAGTGCTACTGGAAGGCTCCT
>NZ_JANGFQ010000012.1:0-25776 GCF_024707025.1 Candidatus Culexarchaeum yellowstonense | reverse complement strand
ATATTGACAACGTATTTTTCAAGGAGTTTTGAATAAGACATTTTCTGCACCACCTGATAATTAAAGCTTCAGCTATTTAAGGATTAAGGGCTGCAGCTCATTGTAAGCTACATACTGTTAGACGTAGTTTATGTCGTCATGAGTCGCGTTTATGGCTGTAGCAACATCCGTCAAGGATGTGTTCTGCATAGTCATTTCACTTTCAGAACCGTAAAGCCATGCGTTATAAGTGTTCATTTATTTGGTTTTTACTGTTCTTTAGGGTTTCAGGGCATTTTTGATTTTATAGGCAAAACCCCACATACATGATGCTCCTTACCTGAATTTTAGAAATAAAGCCTAATAAAAAGTTTCTCAAAATATCCTCTGAAGAACCCACGACAAGGTGGTGAGCCACTAAGCCCAGATGGTGGAATGCAAAATAGAAGGAGTGGTAGAATGAGGGGAAGAAACCTCAAAAAGTATATTGATAGGTTACTGGTAGCATTATCACTACTACTAGCACATTTAAGTGATTATGCTTGATAGTATATTCAAGCTATAAGAGTGATTGAAGCTATAAATAATGGTCTTTTGAGGATGCATTTTGGTTTAGAGATAAGAAGGTGGATGTAAAGACACTAACGCAATAGCCGCTATTGCGATATCAATGTTAGTGTTGAGAAAAATTCAATCATAGCTTTTCCACGTCCTCTTCCATACCAGCATAAGGGTTGTTACTATGAGGTAGGCATTAGACTTTTTCACCTTTCCGATCATCCCCTGTTAAGGTAATACAACAATAAACCTTAAATTATATCTACGCAAAATTTACGGTGTGATGGGGGTGAAGCTAGTTTATGAGGAAAAACATCATAAACCTTGGCTTCTCTTCATTCCGAGCTACTTCAAAGTATATGAGGATAGAATCGAAGCTTACTTTTGGCCCTACAAGCATGTAACTCCAATTTCTGAAATAGAAGAAATTAAAATTGTTGAAAGAATACCTTGGTATGTTGGATGGGGATTAAGAATCGATCCATTTAAGAAGAAAATATATTTTGCAATACATCATGGAAGAAGCGTTGAGATAAAGAGAAGGAATGGATATTGGAAATCAATAATCCTCTCAGTTAAAAATCCTGAAGAATTTGCTTCAATAATTAAGAAATATCAAAATAATCAAGGTAAAATGAGGCAACAAGACTTCTTTAAGGAATAGTGAGGACACAATGCCGAAAGCTCTTTTGATAGTTCTTTCCTCCCCACCATAAAGAGAAGGAAACTATGAACTCAAGCATTGTCCAAAAGATGTGCAAAGCCATCCTTAATCTTGAATATTCTGTCTAAAACATCAGAACCTCTTTATGGTACCTTTTAACTATGGCTGAAGCGTCGAAAGTTGAAAGAAAATACCCAGATCCTTGCCCAGCTATCCAGATCCTTGATGCGGATGAATTCATTCTAGCATTACGTAAGGATTTGGAGAGCCTCAGCAACTACGTCCTGATAGTATCACTCTTCCTCAACAGGAGTGCTGTCGAGAAGTTCTGCAACCTTAAGGAGACCGGTGAAGCATTGAGGAGGGGAGAATAGTTGTTGTGACGAGGCCGCCCAATCAGAAGGAGGTTGAGGATCCGGGAGAGCATAAAGAATGCATTGAGGCTCTCAGGAGGAAGGGAGTTAAGGTTGTTGAGAAGCCAAGGTTCCACTTCAAGGCAGTCATAATCGACGACTCAATAATCTACGTCGGATCAATAAATCCGCTACAGGTAATTACTGTAAAATATATACCGGCGGACTACATGCTGAGGTTTGTAAGCGAAGCCCTCGTAGATGAAATCGTTGAAAAATTCATACCGGAATACCGGGAATGGCTTAAATAAGGAGTAAGGATCAAAATATTTTAATAACAGTTTTGTGGCTTAATACTCGATAATCGTACTCTTCATATTAAATCGGTATGAATTAAGGAATAATATTGAATTTCCTCCGTTTCTATTATACGTGTAAATTTACGAGATTCGAAATTAAGCCACAAAGCTTTAATAACATCTTTTATCGCTCCAGATAGAAGAGATAAACCGCTTAAATCCATGCAATGGGTTTATCTGGAGAAGTATTATACTGTATTTGAAAACATAAGAGTTTTCTCTAAGCTCATTAGGGGGATAATGGAAAAATTGAGCTTAACAAGATCGCTTAGGAGCTCGCTAAATTTTTATGAGTTAGAAATACTGTTATTGGGATCGCGTTGACCAGTATACTTCGAACTAAAAAATGTTCAAAGTGCGGTAAATCATATAATGAATATGTATTTGAGAAACATCATGATAGAACCTATTTTTGGGGTGAAAGTATTCATGTTTTAGAAATTTGTTCGAACTGTCATTCAGTGGAAACTGAGGCGCAAAGACAGAGGATTAGGTTAATGAGGGGGATAGCATCTCCTATTAGGCTGGGAGACAAATGTCAAATATGTGGTTGGGGAGGAAGGGAGGTCTGGGTAGGTGACAAGCTACCGGGAGTTTGGTCCTTTGAGCAAACAGTAATACATCACATAATCCCCATATCTGAAGGGGGAGCTGCTGAAAGTTGGAATGAACTTATTCTCTGTCCAAACTGCCATAAAATAATCCATCGGGACCCAATAGTTAAGAGAGGTGTTAAACTCTTAGCGGAAACACATAGAAAACGCAGAGACCTCCAACTCTCTTAGGATTCTAATCTTGTAGAGTAGCATAGAAGCTTTTAAATTAGTGTGCCAAATTTATATTAAAGGTGACTTCATGTATTTAGATGAATTCAAAGCTAGATTAGTGAAAGAATGGTCTGGAAGCTTGTTTAGCTTAAGCTCTTTACGAAAAATCCATCCTAGGGCTAAGGAGTACTTGCACAGGTTGACTAAGGGTAATGGAATAAGGCGCATAACTTGGGGTTGGTACTGGATACCAACAAGCTACAAGGATGCTTGGGATTTCTTAGCAAAGGATAGAGGCTTTAAAGTGATAATCAAGCAAACAGCCGCAAGCGTATGGAACTATGATTTTATTCATCGAGATGTTTTCCGCTTAGCTGTTAACAATCAATCTTACAAAAGAGCTTTAGAAGCTTTTGCTAAGAGCATGAATTGGGATTTTGAAGTCGAGTATCACAAGAAAATCCCTTATGAGTATGAGAAGGTTGATGGCTTATTCGTCGAAACTTTAGAATCTTGTATAGTCGATTGCTTAGTCGAATGGTCTTTTATAGACGCTTTCGCAACCTTATACTTTAGAAGAGAGGAAGTCGATTTTGATAGGTTGAAAAATTTGGGGAGATGGAAAAGAGTATCTAAAACAAACTTGAGAGTATGGACTTTAATAAAATTTGGGTGCAAGTTGTTCAATGAGTATTTCGGAAAAGAAATTTTCAAGTTCAAGGCTGCTGAGATAAAGGAGGCTGATGTTAGAGAATTGGTAAAAGAAGCTGTGGAGAAGGTAGTTGAATTTGCCTAAAGTCATAGAGTTAATGAAGAGAAGGGAGGAAGAGATTTTAAACAGCCTACTATTTCTTTCAGAGAGAACTAAAGGCTTTACAGAACCTGAGCTAATAATGATTGGTGGTTATGCCTTAAGGGCTTTCATCCCTTTCTCAAGGTTTACAAGAGACTGCGACTTCGTGATGATGAAAAGAAATGGCTGGAACATAGAGAGGATAAAGGGATTCCTTCCTGAAGGCTACTTAGTTGAAGAGGAACAGAAGCGCAACAATTATGGATTCCTGAGATGCATGAAATTTGTTAAGCACAATAGAACAAGAGTAAAAGTTTCCATTGACTTTATGGAGGGAGAGATTAGGGGAAGAGAGGCAAAGGAGGCAATAAAGATTGACGAAACTATGATGGAAAATAGAGCGTTCGTCTCAATCCCCATAGCTGGTAAGCCCATTAAACTACCCGTTCCAAGCTACATTGATTATTTCATAGCAAAGGTTGTTTCGGCTAGAGCATCCGATATAAGAGATATTGCAGCGTTAATTTGTGAAAACGGGGATTCCACAAAATCTGATAGAAAGAGTTAAACAAATACTACCTTATCCAGAGATATTCTCAATAAAACTTAAGGAGAGGATAATCCCTGAGATTAGAAGGAAGACCTTCCTAGATAGCTGGAGAGGAATATTCAGAACGACAAAATACAACGAGAAAGATAGGAGAAAAGTAATAACAGAACTGGAAAAACTGATTAAAAGCAAAAATATTTTTCTTTCTTGAGGATCTCTCATAATTTTTCTTTTTCATGAGGATTTCTGGCAAGGAGGTGTTCCGAAAACTTAGATTTTAAGTAAGTACAAACATAAAACATGGCTACGCTTGATGTTTTTGCAGATAATTACATTCCAGAGGTAATTATCGACAGGGAAAAAGAGCGAGAAACGATTAAGTATTTTCTTCAAGATGTCCTTAAGGGAGTGAATAAGGTTCTCTGCATTTATGGTAAGCCAGGAGTTGGAAAAACTGTTGTAACAAAGCATGTTTTGAATCAGTTTGATGAGCTTGAAAATGCTTGCTCAATTTATCTTTGCGCATCACACTTAACTCCCAATTTAGCATTAAAAGAGATTTACGAAGTTATTTGCGGCGAGGAAAAGAGAAGGCCGCCTTCACCTTTAATGGTTAGAGAAATTGGTAGGAGGCTTCTCAAGAAAAGAAATTACACTATCGCTATAACTCTGGATAACTTCGATAAGATGAATGGGGTTGAAAGCTTTCTTTGGAACATAAACAACATTATGGAGACCTTTCCGAGAATTGGCTTGATTTTAATATCTACAAGCGAAGCTGAAATTAGAGGGTTGGTTGGAAGAAGGCTCTTTTCAAGGTTAAGGCCAGAGTACTGCGAGTTTAAGCCTTACAATGCTGATAGGCTCTATGAAATAGCTGAGCAAAGAATAAAACAAGCTTACGGGAGGCTTGTAATCAGCGAAGAAGCTCTATCTACGCTTTGCGAATTTGTGGCTAATGAATGCGATGGAAACGCTAGGTATTTGTTCAAGCTATTTTTGAACTCAGCCGATATCGCATCAAGAAACCAGGAGAATAAAATAGGGCTAAAAACTATTGAAGAGGTTATCGAGGAAGAAGGGGAATTCATCCTAAAAAGCAAGTTAGATGAAATTAAGAAAAGTGCTCCAAGGATGTATGAGGTTCTAAGGATAATCGCAGAACTTCAGAATAAACAAGAGGTTGTTTACACAGTTATTGTTGGTGGATAAAATCATTCTTTCACAATTCATATAAACCAGTTTGGCTTAGAAACCTGCGCGCGTGAAGCTGAAAACTTACTCGATAGAAAGGAAAAATTTGGAAAGGATGATTTTATTTACAAGGAGAAATGAAGGCGGACTTATGCTAGATTTGAAAATATCGCATTATTAGACCTACACTTAGAGGACATCAGGAAGTCTCGGCAATTAGAAGTAAGGAAAGGATATAAGTGTAAATTAACGTTATTAAATTAACCAAATGAGCCGTATCTAACCCCTAAATTTTTAAGAAAGCAATCAATACTTCAGCTAATTCATCAAAGGTTTTATTTGGTAATCTTTAAGAGTATAGTTAAGTTAATTTGATTAAGTCTTTGTTTCTCCACTTCAGGCGCGCGTAAGAAACAGATAGCTATCGCTGGGCTCCAAAATATCGTTGGGCTATACCATCAATAACTGTTTACGTTAGGCTCACCGGCTCCTTATACATGAGGTGGATTTCATCTGCTCGTTGTGGCTTGGACAGGCTTCTCCATCTTGGCTTTTTCCTGCTCCGCTATCTGTAGAGAAAGCTGTATTTCGCACTCCTTTAACATCTTAACTATAGGGTTTTCTAGGTTAATTTTGTAGAGACTTGCCTTACCTATCCTTCTTGAAACTTTAACTATTCCATACCTCTCAATATCTTCGAAGTATTTATAGAAGGTCTGCTTACTCATTCCCAAGGCATCTATGACTTCCTTTTTCGTGAAGTCGAAAAGCGGGTTATCTAAAAAGAAGTCTATTATCCTCAGCTTAGGCGAATCTCCAAGAGTCCTTAACAAAAGAGATTGATATTTCTTCTTCGTGTAAAGCTCTTCAGGCATGGTTATCTAAAGTTATTTGAATAAACAAGTATTTAAATATTAACTTCCAAAGGTATCATAAGTGAACTTATGTCTAGGCAAGAAATAAGCGATGAAGAAATAAAAGCCGACCTTATGTACCGTCTCCTCAGAAAGCATTGTTGGGGTGCAAAATACTTGCCACTTGACACTCTCATCAACTGGATGAGCAAACAAATAATAAGAGACGGCAGACGAGTTAGGAGATGCGTGGAAGACTTGACCAAGGAAGGATATATCCTGCTCCACAAAAGAGGTAAAGCAATTTCGCTAAATCCAACGAGAAGCAGAGAAATACTAGAGTACATCAAAAGAGTTTTGGAGATTTAGTCCGTTAAAGAATCTGCGATCAAATGAAGATACCGATGACGCCTTACATTACAGTTCAAAGTTATTTTACAACAAGACAATCTAAAGCATTTGAATAGCTTCGTAACATTGTTGAAAAGGATAACCCGACTTACTTTTTTCAGGCGGAGATTTCGGATAGGAAGCAACTTTAGAGATGCTTCAGCCTATCTTGAGCAATATTAAATTTTTATTTTAGAGTTATAGTCTAATAAAGAATGGTTCAGGATACCAGTAAGGCGAGATAATAAAACTCGTTGCTCTTGAAAGCTTCGTTATCAGCTTTGCATCTAAGTTCAAAGAAAATTTAGATGATTAATTTATTTAAATTCAAAAAGTAAATTATTCTTTAACTATAGTGACTCCATGCCTAAAGTTGTTAAGGAGAGAAACCCATTTATCTTAATTATTTATGGTTTATATATTTTCTTTATGCTCTTCAAGAGCTGCTTCAAGCATTCTAAGCTTATAATATGTAGGAGTCATAAATCAATTCTATCATGGTCTTTAAGCCTCCTATTTCCTGATGGAATATTCGTAGAATGCTATTGATTATTGATGGTACTAAGATTAAGATAGACTTTGAGGAGGAGGTTTGTACATTGCTCTTGAGTCCTATTCAAGGAGGGTTGTATGCATGATGACTTTCGATGTTGCTCTAACATACTAACATCTTAATATTATTAAGAGGATTAGAGCTATCTGTGGCTCAACATAATTATACTAACTGATGGTGCTCCATACTATAGGGCTTCATGCAGGATTCTCAACTTAAGGCATGGAGTATACAGCCTTGAAGTTAGAAATTTAATGGAGAGGATAATAAAGTTAAGGATAGAACTAGGCTATTCGATAACTACATGCATTAAGAATGAATGCGATGAGGAACATACAGATTCTAAAATCAATAATGATAATGCTAAACGAATGGATAAATAGAAGGGTTAAAGCAAAGAATTCATAGAAAATACAATACCCATAATAAAGGTGATCAAAAATGCTTAAGTTTACAAAGCGAGAAAACCGCATGCAAACTTAAAAAGTAAGTAAAACCTAACTAGGAAGAGTAGGCGTGAATGCCTTCATGACGTCTGAGGAAGAAAGAGCTATAATGTTAAGAGAGGAGGCTGAAGATGATAAATGGATACGTGAAAAATTCCCACTTGAGAGGTTAATGTGGTATCTTAATGCTGGTGGAAGAAGAAGGTGGGTTGTTGTTGAAAAACCAGACGAAGTCCTTAGAAATGAAAAATCACCAGATTACGTATTACAGGAGGAAAGAACAAACGCAATGTTAACTGTAGAGATTACGTGCATCCCTTTTAATCTCGACCAAATAAGAAGCGAAAGATTACATGCAAAATTCTACATTAATGCAATTGTAAACGGTAAAGAAATAGAAGCATTGTTAAGAGAATATCCTTCTGAGCTTAAAAAGTTAAGGAATAAGGCAAGTATGGCTGACCTTGAGTTTTTCGCATCGAAAATAGAGGAAGCGTATCAGGAAGCTTGTGAAAAGTTTAAGAATTATAAGAAAGGTGAATCTGTTCTCCTTTTTGTTATCGATACAATAATAGATGAACAAGTAGAATTTCTTATCGTAAACCCGGATATAAATGAGTATGATAAAATAGTAGAAGAATGTATACACAGCATGCTGATAAAATATCCGGAATTACGCGGCATTGAACCTGAGTATTTGGATGAAGTTCTATTTTCACCATATTTTGACTATGAATCTGAAATATTTAATGCAATAGTTTGTGCCACTAACATAAATAGGGGTAAATTTAAGTTTAAATCCGACATAAATAGAGTGTACGTGTATGAAGCACCCACCCGAACTATTAGACGTTTAATCTAATTAATTAGCTTATGTTTAACATAATCTTATTTAGGGAAATGTAAAGACATTCTTCACAAAGTTGCCTTACTTTTTCATTCTCAATACGTTTTACGTTACCCTCTCTTGCAGGAATAGCCGCGGTTCGGGGGTCTACCTATCTCTATTCGATGGCAAAGAACTCCTCTTTTCCATCGGGAAGTTGAATAACATGATATCCATTAAATCCAGGTTCACAAATTAGATTTCTTGGCTAGTGGTAAAGTAGGTTACGAGTGCGTGATTTGCCGATAATTCCGATAGACTTTTTAGGCAGTTAGCCTAAATTTAAATAGGTCCTGTATGACTTATGGTATAACTCTGAAAAGTAGGGATGTGCAGCATGGAGCAAGATCTCATGAGTTAGAAGGTGAGTTTAGAAGGGTGACATATAGTAGGGGTAAATATAGAACGAATTGGAGGTAGAAATAGATGTCACGTTACGTTGCATCGATAAGCTCAAAATGGGAAGATTTCACAGATAAACACAGAATAATCAGAGAAGAAATCGAGGCGAAAATAAAAAGATTTTTGGTAGGAGAAAAACAAAATCCAATAGCGATAAGAGGTCCTATAGGCCAAGGAAAAACCCAACTTTTATATCATGTCTTCACGTTTGTATGGGAAAACGGAGGTATAGCATTTTATGCAACTTTAGATCAGTTGTTACCTGATGCTGAGACTACAGCAAGTAATTTTGCTGAGAAAATCGATTCGCAGATTAGTGAGTGTGTTAAAGAGCTAGATTCAGGGGAGATAGATCAAATACCTTTTTTACTGAGGAAATGAAGATTTTCGTAAAGAACTTAAGTAAGCATGGTTTAAGGCATGATAGAGTGGTTTTCCTTATAGATGAAATGGAAAGAAGTTATGAGAAGCTTTTGAGTAAGGTAAGGACAGATGATAGGAGTCCATTTGGTTATTGGCTTGAGCATACACCCCATTTTCCGATAGCTTCATTTGCTCCCCTATCTCATTACGAGGCTCTCTATGGTCATGCTGAAAGGCGAAGATGGGATTCCATCACATTACCCCCTATAACTGCCACTACCCTCAGAGAAAAAGAGGGAGATCTGGGCAATTTTATATGGTGGGTTTCAAGAGGCAGACTTGGAATTTCCTATAAAGCTGCAGACAGCGTAAGAAGGAAAAAGTTTGTTGAATACAAAGATTTTAAAGATCTGGTTGACGAACTTGGTCCAATAGCTGAAGTACCTGCTATGGATCTAGATGTCACTGCTAAGCTCCTAAAAGCATGTAACTTTATTGTTAACATTTTCCCACAGGAACCGACTACTTTACCCTTCATAATCGAGGGAGAAATTTTAGATAAGGAGAAATTCCTGACTTTCTCGAATTTGCGTTTGGAGGTGAGGGGGGAGGGATAAGGGGTGGAGGTCCGAAAATAATTCTATTTAAGGATTTGGAGAATGATAGCTATGTTGGCTTTCTTGAAAATATATGTTTGAGGATTTACCGTGAAAGGGAGGGTGGTGAGCCTAAAGCTGTGAAGATAAGGAGGATGGATGATATGAATAAGAGGATGGTGGAGGAGCTTCTAAAAGCTGGTGGCAGAATCTTTACCATTGATCTTGATAAGGAGGAAAAGATGCCTGACGAAACTCATTTATGGGAGAGGCTGGAGGAAACATATGCTGAGAAGTTGGGTTTCATAATATTTACTGTGAGGGGAGGTGAAAAATTTGAGCGTCTTAGAGAATTGATGCAAAGAATTAATAAGAAAGCTCAAGGAAGTCTGAACATAATAGAGTTGGAGGCTAGGAGATTGCCGAAAGAATTGATAGAGCTATCCTCCGGAATGATTGGTTTAGAGAAGCTATCTGGAGGAGTGGATAAGATATCAACAATTAGAGTGGAGGTAGATAGGGAGCCAACAATTACAACCTTCGACTACATATTTAATAAAGCCCTATTTAATGAGAGAAGCCTATTCAATGAAGCTCTTGAAGACGTTAAGAGGGAGGAGAAGGGACTATTTAAGGAATCAACAAATCCCGCTGAGGAGGAATCACCCCTCCACTTTAACATTAAGGTATTTCTAGTAAGGTATCTAGTACATGAGTTGAGGAGGAAAGGTGAAAAACTCTCCACACGTGAGGAAATATTGAAGAGAATAAAAACGGAGAAGGAGCTAGCTACGAAGGTAGTTCCGGACGTTATGGTTGGAGATGAGGTATATGAGGTTGAAACATTGTTTGGCCCCCATGCTGGAGGAGAACCTGACTTAAAGATAAATAGAACAGTTGATAAATATGATGGGACATCTATAGCTAAGGTAAACATAGTTATGGATAATTTCGGATTTCTACTACATATGAAGGATCTATTTAGGAAGAAGGAGTGTTTTAAGGGTAAAAGATTTAATGTGGAGTTTTATACTCTGGATCTTCAGAATAAGAAGTTGATATCACTATCAGATTTTGCAGAAAAATTTAAACAATGCCTAAGCTCCATCAACAAGAAATCTAATTCCTCCCACGTTATTCTTCAAAACAGTAGATATGAGGATTTGAAGAAAATAGAAAAACAGCTTTAGAACAGTAGGAGTTGGAACCTACCATTTATGGCTTAATTCCGAATCTCGTGAATCTGCTCATATAAAAGAGACTTGAAACTTTAGCATTATTTTAATTCTTGGGAAGAGAACTAGTTCATGCTATGGTTTTTGTTTCTCTTCTTCCATTTTAAGCTTGATATGGACTACTTTGATAGGTAAATATTAAATGTTCTCAGGGATGAGGAGCCTAGATTTTAGCAGCTTTAAGAGATGTCGGCTTTCCCATAATACTTTGAGGATGTGTTTAGCCAGCTTGGAAAGGCTTATTATTAGAGAAAATAAGCCTATTAAAAGGTGTGAAAGACGTTAGATTTATATTTGTATTCAACTATTTTCCTGGTGGAAGCCTGGCGGTTTAAATGAAAAGATTGGCCTCAACAAAGCTTATGAAAAAGCTTGTAGTTACTGTACCGAAGGTTGTAAGGGAAATGCTGGATCTTAAACCCGGCGATTATGTAGACTGGTCTATTGAGGATAGCAAGATAATTGTAACGAAGGGTGGAGGGAAAATTGAAGAAAACGGATGAATTCATGATTCTTAACGAGGAGGACTGGAGCTTTGCCGGTGAAGACACAAAATATCTCACACACGGATTCCATCCATATCCGGCTAGAATGATTCCCCAGATAGCTAATAGGCTTATTACCCGCTACTCTAAGCCCGGAGACTTAGTTTTAGATCCGTTCTGCGGCTCAGGTGGAGTATTGGTTGAGGCTAGGCTTCTGGGCAGGAACTCCGTCGGCATAGATATAAATCCTCTAGCCATAATAATAGCGAGGGCTAAGACAACTCCAATAAATCCGAAACTTATCTTAAGCTCTTGGAGGGAACTTAAGGAAAAGATCGGGGAAGATATTCGAAGCCTCAGATTTAGGGAGTTTGATGTTGAGCCATTAAGGATTCCAAATATTAGCTACTGGTTTAAGCCTCAGGTAGCGAAGGAACTAACAATAATAAGGCATTTCTTAGATGGGGTTGAAGACTCCGACCTTTACCACTTTTTCGCCACATGCTTTAGTGTAACTGTAAGGGAGGTTTCAAACCTTAGGACTGATGAGTTCAAAATTTATAGGTTGCCACCGGAGAAGTTGGAGAAGCATAATCCAAACGTCTTCCAAATATTTGTCGAAAATGTTGAGGAGAGAATTCGGAGAATGGCTGAATTCTACGGTTTAGCTCCTAAAGACGTTGCCTGCGATGTCTTGCTTGGAGATTCGAGGAAGCTTCCCTTAAAAAATGGATCCGTCGATCTCGTAGTTACATCTCCACCCTACGGCGATAGCAGGACTACGGTAGCCTACGGTCAATTCTCAAAGTTCTCATCTCTATGGCTCGGCTTAGATGAAAATATAGTTACTAACGTTGATAAGATTTCGCTTGGGGGAGGCTTAAGGAAATTCAAGAACCTACCCTCAGAAACCCTCCATACGACGATAGAGGAGATTAGCAGGAGGAGTAAGGAGCGTGCGAGGGAAACCCTATGGTACTTCACAGATCTATTCGAGTGTTTAGAGCAGCTTCACGGAGCGCTTAGGAGAGGCGGTTACTGCTGCTTCGTGGTTGGAAACAGAACTGTTAGAAGAGTTCAGGTGCCGACAGATAAAATAATTGTGGAGCTTGGAGAGAATTTAGGGTTCAAACATATAACTACAATTTATAGAAGGATTCCAAGTAAGCGAATGCCGTGGGAGAATGCTCCGGAAAACATTCCAGGTGAAAGATGTAAGACAATATCTGGGGAAAGCATAGTTATATTAGCCTGCTAATATTCAATTTATGGCAAAAAGGTTTAGGGGTCCTTGGCTTAACGAAATTCCCAAAGCAAGCGAAATATTTGAGGAGGCGAGGAGGAGACTTAATGTCGATAGGCTGTTTAAGGAGGGTGTTTCTCCATCAGCTATTGTAGAGGGACTGGAGGGAGAATGTCATAAGATCTTTCTCGAGCATGAAGAGAAAGTACGGGAAAGATGGCTTCCAAAGATCAGATCTAGGGAAGTCGGCGTTGATGAAAGAGCTTTCGAGACCTCACTTGCGAATTCCGCAAGGGCGAGAGCCGGATCAACTGCGGAGATGATTATTAGGTATATGCTTAGGAGAATGAGGATACCATTCGACTATAGGAAGTTTGTAGATGGTGAGCAGCCCGACATAATTATTCCAAGTGCAGAGGTGTTGAGGAGGAGCCCTAGTGAAGCAGTTATACTATCCGTTAAGCGTGAAGTTAGGGAAAGGTGGAGGGTTAGCGTTGGTGAGGCATACATATTAAGGGAGGTTTACGGGATAAAGGATAACTACTGGTTCATCTCGATAGGGCATGATATCGACAAATACATCTGTACTATTATGACTAAGCTTAAAATTCGAGTCTATATTTTAAACAGCCTCTACGAGCAGTTTAAGAGCATTGAGGGAGTAAGGCCATTATCAAAGCTTTTTGAAGATCTCACACAGTATATAGCTGAGAAATTAAAGTGTAAGGAAGAGTACTAAGTCCTCCACTTAAGAGTTACAAGCTTAGCATTCACATCTTTCAATGCATTTCCCCACTCATTTCCTCTTAACCCCACCCTAATCACATAGCTTCCCCTCCTACCTGTAGGATCTACCTGATATCTGAACCTGCCCTTACAGCTTGGACATTCATAAAAGTAGACATCCTACAATACATACTTCCAAGTTTTTAGAGGATTAAGATCACCTTCAAAGCCACAATACGGACATTTAACCATTAGCCATCCCCTCACTAGAATCTCGCGCGCGTCTATATATAAGTTTACATAGTGGTATAGGACGTGGCAACTTAGGAAATCAGATACAATATGTTAAGTTGCCAGGTCCGTGGTATGTAATACATAACTGTAAGGAGGATTAATGCTCAAAAATATTTAAAATTCAGTTTTGTGGCTTAATACTCGATAATCGTACTCTTCATATTAAATCGGTATGAATTAAGGAATAATATTGAATTTCCTCCGTTTCTATTATACGTGTAAATTTACGAGATTCGAAATTAAGCCACAAAGCTAAAATTCCTACTAGTCGTAGTATTTATAAGTATAGGGGAGCTTATTTATCTTAAGCTGAGGCTGAGTTACATGAAATTGAGGGTAGAGAATTTTGGGCCGATAAGTTATGCTGATGTTGAAATAAAACCCTTAACGGTCCTTATAGGGAAAAACAATGCTGGAAAATCCATGCTGGCTCAGCTCATATTTACCTTAATGACTTTGACGGAGGGTTATATTCCAAGACGTTTTCTAACATCTATGCTTCAACACATACGTACAACAGAAGACTTTATTGCTCCTTATTTGAGGCAAGTGGATGACCTCCGGAAAAAGATAAAAGAAGCTAGGGAAATAACACATCTTTCATGTGTGAAAATGGTGGTGGATATGATAATTGAGTATTTAACTCAGTATTTAAATAAGACCTTAGGGGATTTCTTGGAAAGATATTTCGCCATGGAGCTTAAAAGCCTAGTAAATCTTTACTCTGATTATACTAGGGTAGAATGTGCCTATTCTAAATATTCAATAGCGGAATTCACAATAACTAAAGATGGCAATCTAAGCGCTAAATTCGATATTAAAATGATGGATGAATTGATTGATAATATACTTAAAGATGAAGAGACCAATAAACTTATAAATAGGGTTATTCGTTCTAGAGGGGGAAGAGATTTTACAAGTACTATTGCAGCAATAGAGAAAATTGCAGAATTCATATTTCCTAAAAGACCATTATTATCAACTTTATACATACCTGCCGGCAGGGCTGGATTATTGGAGGGCTATGAGGCTGTATCCTCCGCATTAATAGCTCTTGCATCCACAGCTCCTTTAAAAGGTATATCAGTGCCTCCAATACCCGGTATGGCTTACGAGTTCTACTCTCTTTTATTACAATTAACAGGGAGGAAGGGGCCTTTTGAAAAGATGTCGGATTTATTTAAAGAAGTGATTGAAGGTGAGATAGTGTTTGAAGAATTGAAGCTACCTAAGAGTAAGATGGTTTATAGGTTTAAATTTAAGGATAAAGAATCCTCCGTAGATTTAATACATGCGGCTTCTATGGTTAAAGAACTATCTCCAATATACTTAGTCTTAAGGGAGCTTGTTGATAAAGGGTATCTTCTTATAATAGAGGAGCCGGAATCCCATCTTCATCCAGCAGCTCAAGTTAAGCTTATGGAGATTTTTGCGCAACTTGTAAATGAGGGGCTTGAGATATTGATTACTACTCATAGCGATATACTTCTACGAAAGCTAGCGCATCTAGTAATGGAGGGGTTAACTGGAGGTAGAGCTAATGCTAATCTTAAGCCTGAAGATGTAGCTGTATACTTGTTAAAACCTGATGAAAAAGGATACGTTACTCGGGAAGTGAATATCCTCGAGGAAATGCCTACTTTCGATGAAGTTATCGAGCAACTCTATGAGGAGGAGAGGAATTTATGCTATCTATCACTTCAAAGGGAAATGAATGAAGCTTCCCCCCGCAATTTCTAGGTGTTTATGCAATATAGGTGAGTGTAGAGAGAGGGGTAAGGTATGTTGGGAAGCAGATGGAGGCCAATACTTCCACATACGAGTTGATGGATGTGTAGAATGCTTTACTGGTTTAAAAAGAGCTGATTGTGTAATACTTCATCCTATTCATGATGGTAAAATCTGCGCATTCATTGTAGAGGTGAAAACAAGATACTATGATTTAGATGAGGTGAGGGAAAAAATAGAGAATACCTTAAATGTGCTGGATAATATTTTAAAAATGGATAATATCCATTAAAAAATTTTAAAAATGGATATTTTAAAAATGGATAATATTCCATTTATTCCTATCCCTATACTATATGCTGAATCACATAGAAAATGGAGGAGATATGCTTTACAAAAGAGGGTGAAGTATAAAGGAAAGACGTTTCCCGTAGCATTTCTAAAATATTGTGAAAGTATTCAAAAAGCTATAAGATGGTAGATTCTACAAAGATTTCTCCTAACTTCAAACCGCTTTTGCTCCTTTCAACCTTAGCTTAAAGCCTTATGCTGCACAGAAGCGAACATGCATGTATTAACACATATTTATAGTGAAATAATTATGCATATTAAGATGCTAGGAGGTATGGATCGTACGTAACTGCTAGGGTAGCTTAGAAGACTTCAGAGGCTGGAGTATGGGATAAACATTTATCTGGTAATGTTATTTAAGTTTAGGTTGATATGCTGGAGCGTATCCATAAGTTTTTGGAAGAGTATGCTCCTGAAGGTATACCCTTTCCAGGGACAAGGTCCTATACCTTATTTGCTAAAAGCAGATTCATGAGGGATTTTTATAGGCAAGTAGCTAGCGAGGTTGCTGTCGAATTCCGTCAAGGAAAAATCCTAGATGTGGGTACGGGTCCCGGATACTTACCAATAGAAATAGCTAGGTTGGCTCCGGGTGTTGAGGTTATAGGAATCGATATATCTAGCGATATGGTGAAGATTGCTAGAAGAAATGCTGAAAAGGCAAATCTTTCGAGCAGAGTTAAATTTATGGTTGAAGATGCGAACAAGATGTCTTTTGAAGATTCTTCATTCGACTTAATTGTAAGTACAGGTTCACTTCATCATTGGAAGAAGCCTTTACACGTAATAAACGAGATCTATAGGGTTTTGAAAGATGGAGGGCAGGCATGGATATACGATCTGCGCAGGGATGTTTCAGAAAACGTTATCGTTAAGAAGTTGGGAGAGTATAAGTATGGAAAGATGATAAGCTTAATTCTCTACAATGCCGTAAAGGCTCACTCTTCGATAACGCTTCATGAGGTTTTAAACATGTTGGAAGATGAGGAGAATAGGTTTAAACAGTATCGTATCGAAGAAAACAGGCACTCCTATCCTGTTCTAAAGATAAGGCTATTAAAGAGTTGAGTGAAATTAGTGTTTGCAGCTTAATTCTTTTCAAACGTCTTTCCTCAAGTTTAATAATCTTATTCCTGCTTATAGATTTACTACATTGATACGAATATTCACTTTAACCAAGAATGAAGAGATTGAAGAAACGGTGAATATAAGTGGTGAATATAAGTCCCTTGCTCACGGGATATGTTTGTTCAATAGGTAGTACTGAATCCATAAGTCTGAACTGTGAAAGCAGCTTCACTTAAAACTTTAGACCATTACCTTGAGTCTTCCATGCAGTATTCCAGACCTTCTTAGTACGGTCTCAGTCCTTAAGCCGATTTATGATTTTTCTGAGCTATAAAGTGAGTGCTGTTAAAAAATTCCTGAAATTAGGATCGTTTGGCTTAACTATTTTTATTTTCTGGCTTTCATTAGGGTATTTCTTCCTAAGTTTGGTTTAAGTTTTCGAAAAAGTGACTGTTTGCTGCTACAAGAAATGCTTCTTGATGTGCTGAAGCAAGCGCAACTCTAAGAACTTCTTTATCCTCCTCTTCTGTTAAACCAACATCGTTAACATCATAGAGTTGAACACGAGTACTTTCCAAAACATGGAGCTTAACACCTATTTCTGATGAACGGGTTTTACACAGAAACCCTCTTAATTTGCTAGAGAACATCTTAAGTCTTGGTAAAACCCTAAGAAGACTTGCTTGGAAGGGGGGAAGGGGATGGTGTTGTTCTAATAATGGTTTAGCCTTTGTGTAGTAAACTTTGATGAGGTATGGCGAAAAATAGATTATTACATGATTAGTTAGATTAGGGTTGGAAAGCATGTTTCCCAGCCATCGTATTGCTTCCTTCATTTCTTCCGGCTTTTCACCGCAAGGTATTAGTGAACTACAATCTAATACTAAAGCAAACAAGTTGAGTTACCTCAGAAGAGATGGGTGATCAGTTCTTCTGTGTCCGGTAAACTTTCTAACGTTCCATCTTCATATACTTTAATTTCAGAGGTTTTAGTCCATGGATCACGTTTGAAATAGTATACCTTAACCTCCTCTGGGGTTAAGTGTTTTTTCGCTATAAGCTTCCCTACCGTAATTGGAGGAATATCGGAGTGGGTAGTCATTATTAATGTAAGCTTTCTATCAAGCACCGTTTTTACCATGTTTTCAGTAAACTCTTCTATCCTTAAGGGATTCTTATGAATTTCCGGCTCCTCCATCACAACTAAGCTATTCTCAGGAGCCTTTCGCATCACAGAATCGGATATGGCAAAATCGAGAAGTCCATCCGGAGATAGCTCTGCGGGAAGCTGTAGTTTGGTGTAGGGATCTTGAGTATAGAGTTCAAATAAGAAGGAGAAGAGTGTATAGATTACTATATAGGAGCCAGCATCCCCCATTTCTCCCTTTATGGGTTCAAGCCGTTGTCCTGTTAGAGCCCTCACATAATCTGAGACAAACATACCAAATGGGGGAAATATGGGAAGGGTTTTAAATAATTCAAAAAAGCTTCCGGCAAAGCTTCCAATAAAAGCAGCCTCTGGCTTATTCTTTAATTCACCTATTATTTTCGGTAGTAGCATCAAGATCTGAATGTAGCCAACCCTTTTTGAAGGAAGTAGAAATTCATCAGTCCATGGAGGGGTCAAAAGATTGGTTACTTCAAGTTTTTGCTCCTTAAGTTCTACAGAAAACTCCGAACCATCTATTCTAATGGATATGGGAAGCTGGGGTATGTTATCTACCAATCTAGCTACTTTATCGAATTCACATCCATATAGTTGCCTCAGCAAAGATCGAGGATCGCTGTCTTTAGATTTAGAGGCGAAATAGATAGCATAGGCAAGGCTTGATTTACCGGTTGAGTTTGGACCTATAAATATATTTATCCTCGATAGCTCCAACTCTAGGTCTTCAATACAGCGCCAATTTACCACCTTTAACCTTACCATCTATCAAACCTCACAATAGTTAAATTCGAACACTATTTAAATACTTAACCGAGGTTTAATTATCTTTCCCCTTCTCTTCACGAATGGGCTGTATGCTGGATCTTTTCTAGGTGGTCTATGTGCTCCTAATTTAATTATTAAGGCAAGCTCAGCAACACGCTTACTAGACTTGATGATGCTTTAACAGTAAATACCGCTACTCACCTAACAGTCCTAGAGGCTTTGAGCAGCAAACTCGCTAGAGGAAGACTGAGAACATCTAAAGGGAAAGGACACAAATCTTATTAAAGAGCGAAAGATTATATCTTCATCTATAAGAGGTTCTTACCATGATGGGGGAGGCTGATCTCGCTAAGGAGGCTGAACGATTTCGTGAAGTACGTGTTAATACGACTATAAGGAATCTTCAAAGGAGGGGAATAAATGCGCTGTATGCCCCAAATCGGGGGGAGGCTCTCTCCATCGTTTTAAGCATGATTCCGGCAGGTGTAACTGTTGCTCGTGCAGATTCAGTTACTCTATTCCAGATAGGGATTATTCCGGAGCTTATTAGGCGTAATCAGAATAAAATTATAGATCCATTTCCTGAAGCCTGGATCCCCGATGTAGAGCAGAGGCGGAAACTGCAGCGGGAGGCTTTATTAGCTGATGTATTCTTAACGGGTACGAACGCTATCACAATGGATGGGAAACTGGTTAACATCGATGGTGCAGGGAATAGGGTTTCCGGAATTATTTTCGGTCCGAAGAAGGTGATAGTTGTTGCAGGAGTAAACAAGATAGTTAAAGATGTGGATGAGGCTTTAAAACGAATACGTAATGTCTGCGCACCACAGAATGCTATAAGACACTATCTCAAACATAACATGAAAGAATTCATCGATCTACCCTGCGTTAAAACAGGCTACTGTACTGACTGCAACCATGAATGGAGAATATGCCGCTACGTTGTAATTGTTGAAGGTGTCTCACCTAGAGAAAGAGGACGTATAAACGTAGTAATAGTTGGTGAGGAGCTCGGCATATAATGCTTGCAATACTGCATTGCACGTAATAAGCCACGCAGTAGAATATGCTATTTATGGGTATGGAGAGGGGAAGAGTAGGCTCTAGCATTCAACATGCGTGAAGATCGATTAGGCTGAAAGATGTTTGGTTAGCAGCGGAAGCATTCACCGATCACATTGAGATAGCTGTAGTATTTCAATAACTTTCTACTTTTTCTTTGTATGTTATGGTCGATCTGGTGAGGGAATTGCGGATTCAACATAAAGCAGATACTGACATGGAAAATAAGAATGCTTGTAAGTCGAGAGAAAGGCTTGAGAATAGGGTATTGGAAGTGTATCAACTTAGGCTTGCTAAAGGAGGAAGAGTTGATGTTAAGGATTTAATCGTAAATGCTATGCTAATGGAGATGGAAAAGTAAAAGCATGCGTTCAATCCAATCCGGGCATTCAATCACATTTGATGATGTTTGCCCTCATCCCCATCGGGATAGCGTACACCAGGGATTTTATGTTTATATTTAAACGATTTCGATTTTTAGCAGTGCTTGTTCTGATCATAAGAGTAGCTTTGGCAAATAGAATAATTGTATTTGCTTCCCTTACATTCTTAGCAACAGCTTCAGCAGTCTTCCACGAAAGATAGCCTTTAAAGGTAAAATAACAGCCTCATCTAGTTTAATATTATAAGAATCAAAACCTTTAGAGCTTCCATGTGGCATTTAAAACTTTTATGATGGATTAAGCTATTAGCTAAACATAGAGTAGCATAATTATACTTAAGTTGTCGCACGCGTAAAGCATTACTTAAATTTAATTCAATATGCTACCTTATGTTTCCGACTCCACAATACAATAAATATTATTGTACCGAATATGAGAGTTATTAGGGTAATGCAGTAAAATAAGTATTGTAAGGGATACGCATTTCTTAAAGAAACTACTTCTATCCATAGTCGTGGATCAACAACATAAATAAATAGGAGCAATACGCGCGCGAGTAAGCTGTTGCTGAAGCTGAACTCAGATATGGGGGGAAGACTGTTAGGCTTAAGTGCCTTGTTGATACTGGTGCTGGCAAAAGCGTGATCTCTAGGAGGAGGGCTGAGGAGGTTGGGAGCTTTATACCTTTAAGTGAGCCCTACGAGTTAAGAACGGCGGATAAAGGAGGTAAACTAAGGATTTCTGGACAATGCTTGGTTGAGGTTGTGTTTCAGGAAGTCAGGGTTCCTGGTAGAGTTCTATTTGAGGTTGCGGAGAACTTAAGGGAGGACTTAGACTTGATCGTAGGAAGACCGGAGATAGATTCTTGGGACATTATCTTTACCTCAGAGGGCCCAAGGCCGAGGAAGGTTCCAATAGAGTTTGAGATAGTCTGAGGTGAAAAGAATGGTTAAGGTTGAGGAGAGGATTCGGGTGCATAAGGATGGCGGGGTTTTAGAGGCTCTAGCCCTATTCGATACGGGATCGAGGAGGAGCTATTTCAGCAGGGAATTCGCTGAGAGGATTGGGTATGAGCCTTATATAGAGCCTAAAGAAGTTCCATTGGCTGTGAGGGGTAAGTACGGCAAGCTTGTAGGAGATACAACTGTCTACATAGAGGTTGAAGGATATATCCTGCCGGAGAGGGAAATAATTGGAGTTATCGAAGACTTGAAGATGGATGCAATAATAGGGTTGAATATAATGGAAAGCTATGGAATCTACATTGAGAATGACGAGATAAAATTCAAGCACATACCACCAACCTCAATGATAATCTAAAATTGAGCCAGGGGTTAAAGCCTTCCTGGTCTTTTGTTTTTAAAGAGCTATTTCCTATGTTGCGGTTGTCTTTGTTGCAGATCTGTTGATGTGGACAGTGTTGACACCCCCCATTCAGGCCATCTCGGCGATTCCTCATCTTTAATGAGCTCTATGACTTCCCTATAATGAAGGGTTTCAATTCCTCTGGGTTCACGTAGAGCAGGCTTCAATTTATTATTTCTAGGCGAACTCTTTCCCCTAATGAGAACCTCATCTAACAATGCTTTCATACCAATACATAAATTAAACTAAAACCACTCGCTTATTCTTTCTTCTTGCCTGAAGAGGGTTTTTCCAAGCTCTCCATCTCTATATTCTTTTATCATTTGCTTTTTGGTGATGTATTCTTCTACGTTTCCTTCTTTAAGAAAGGTCTCTGCTTGAACTGAAAATTCCTGATCTATAAGTTTTAAGTTGAAGAATATGTTGTATTCAAAATCTAAGAGGCGCTCACGCATTTCGACATTATAGTTTGTCGCATCTAACTTTAAGTAATAATAAGTTGAAGAGTCGAAAACCCTTGCCTTATGTTTTCTCAAATCTTCACCCTTTATTTCTCCTATTTCTTCCGCAAACGGCTTTGGGGGTTCTTTGTTAACTCCAACTAGGTTTGAGCCGACTAGAGGTGCTAGAACATCTGATGCCGGTGTCCTTTCGCTTCTGATGTTGGAAATTATCTCCCTTTTTATGTTGGTGGTGAAAACTACTAGATCGTTCAGTCTCTCTGCTTGCTCGAACTCCATAATGAATGATCTGATTTTCGATACCTTCACAGGCGTGATCGCAGCACCCTCGAAATCTATCCAGACAGAGTAGTACTCACTTCTTATGTACTCCTTTGCTATTTTCCTGACTTCATCAATTCCAAACCTCAGCGAAAGTGGGACGAAGATCGGCTTCCTGTTTCTGTAATCCAGCATTCTATATGCTTCGTGAACGAACTTTATGTAGTCCTTCATTCCAGTCACCCTTTTCCTTTTGCCGGATTCCTCTTCATACATTTCTATTTTTATGTTTGGAATAAGCAGAAGCGGATCGGAAAAGCTGTGTAAATAACTGAAATACCCGGAGAAGACTTCCAGATTTTTAGATTTTTCTAAGGGATTAAAGTTAAACGTGTGCGGAAATATGTGTGGATAGGATTTCATGAAGATCCTAAACTTAAAGAACCTGTTGACCTCTTTATCCGGTGCAAGAAGTAATCTCTTAAGATCTCTTTCAGTTACCAGTCTCGAACGCTCAAAAATGATTTTTTGGAAGTCTTTCCTCACCTCTTCAAGCAACCCAGTTCTTCTCTCAACTATTCTGGCGTCAACTGTCCTGACAGGTCTTTCAATCTCCAAATTCCCGATTTTAAATTTTTTTATGTTAAACAGAGATCTTTTATCTGGAATGTTTTCCTTCACTTCGAGGTTTTTCACCATATTATCCCTCCCTCACCCTCTTTATTGCATCCTCAACTATTTCTTTTTTACCCTAAATTTAGAGTTTTTTATCGATTCTAAAATGTTGATTGTTTCCTCCTTTGAAAAGATCCTGTATCTACAGCATTCTTCCACAAATCCAACAGTTCCCGTTACTCTACATTCAACCTCAGGAAAAATTCGCTTTAAAAACTTCCTCGCCTGATCATCATCTATTATGGCTAGGAAGTTGTTTCCGAGGATGTATAGGATGCAGGAAATCGCGACCACCTCATGTTCTCCCCTTTCTATTTCTTCTACTGAGAAGAGGGGCCTCAGGATTTCGCCGTAATTGATGTATTTAAAAACTCTAACCCTCCTCTTGACTTTTCCCTGCACGAGTTGATATCTGGAGGATTTTTTGATCTCTTCCAGTACCCTCCCACCCGTTACAAAATCAAAGCTTTCATGGTTTAGGATTTTTGCCAGGTAGTGGGGGCTTCTGATGTCGTCTAGAAAGCATAGATAAAAGCTACTGTTTGGAACTATCATCATAGCTTGCAAGCTCTTCAAACCTCTTAAGCTCTTCAAACCTCTTCTCCGTTATCAATCCCTTTTTAAGCAGGCTTTCCGCTAAAGACGCTCTTTTAGATAGGAGTTTTTCGAAAAATATTGATTTCTCCCTGTATTCTGGATATGAAGTGTATATGAGGAAAAGTAGCTCATCCTTTGACAGCCTATCGTAGAGTTCCCTTATTGTCCTCATTACTGCAAGAAGTTCTCTGAACCGAGTGTTTCCATGGTTTTCCTGAACGATTTTTTCATAAATTCTCCTCCCCTCCTCAGTAAGGAAGCATCGTCCACTTCTATCAATTGAAAAAGCACCTACATGGTAAGATGGATTCTCTATCAATTCGCTTACGTCGGATGAAAACGGCCCTTTGTAGTGTCTTTCAAATTTTAAAAACTTGGAGGCTTTTGGATATGCCTTAGACAGGATGAACAGTTCTTTCTGGAGATGTTCGCGTGAGGGGATTGGCCTGTCTACAACGCCGAGAAGCAGAATCAGATATCTCTCGATTACCTCAAGCTCATCCAACTCTTTTTGCATATTCTTACATTTTTAAGACTTTAAGATATTTAAAAGTTGTGGCGGCTCTACCACATCCAGGTAGGTGATGTATATGCTTCCAGGATTTTCCTCAAAAATCAGATCCACCAAGGTTGATATTAAACGTTCACTTTAATTCTGTAAACTATAGGTATATCTTCCCTAATGGGAACCCCATCCAACAGTACTTTTCATACCAATATATAAATCTTAACTACATTATGGCTTGACGTGGTAACTTAAGCTTACCTCTAGGTGGTTGTAAAATAGTATGAGTGGTTTACTATTAGGTTCCAGCATGTTGTTGATCTTCTAAATCTTTCATACTATACTAGTAGTAGGCGGTCAGCAATGCTTAAGTTTACAGAGCTGGTGATGTTTACATGTTTGAAATCTCTATTGGTTATTGTTGTAGCTTGTAGACTTCAATCGTAAATTTATAGGGTTGCTTAACTAGTAATACTGACTATTCTGTAATCTTGATGAACCTTAAACCAGGATGATAATTCTCGATTTAATTGTTTAACATTGTTTATGTGAGAACTCGCTTTAGTCTGATTCATTACTTGATTGTTTACTATTTTTCCACCACCTATATGTAAATTTAAGTAACCATATGCATGATATAGCTACGTAGAGAGTAAATACTTCACTCATCCATGATTCATATCCTCCTACAGTTAAAATTGTAAGTTGGAAAAATGTATATGAGCAGATAGTGAATGAAAATATCATGATAAGTATCCTCTCGATACTTATAGGTTTAGTTTCTAAGTAGAAAGATATAGAGGCAAAAAGGAAAATAGGGGAAAGATTAATCATATATAATATCCATGACCAAACAATCTTCCCCATATCTCCTCTATAAATGAATAAGAAAATAAGAAAACTGTAAAACATAAAAAAGATAATGCCTCCTATAGATGCTTTTCTACGATTAAATTTACCCACAGTCCTAATAATAAACAAACCCATATATTAAGCTTAGGGAAACCAATACAGAATCACGATAATGATTTATCCAGCCGTTCAGTCTCCTACTCTAAAACGTCTACATTTACCTATCTCCTTAGGCATTAAGGAAATAATAATGATCCCTATGGAAGCTTTTCTTAGGGACGTATAGAGAGAATAGATGAAAAATAACAATTTCAGAAAGTTCACGAAACGGAAGTCATTAACAAATCATTATGCATGCATCCTCAAAGCTTCAGTAGATCGACTATAACATATATTTAAGGAAACTTGGGCTAACATCAGTCTTCCCTTAGAAGGAAAAGTTTTTAAGCTATGGTTGTTTGTTAGATTGATGTGGTTTTTATGAGGTTTGAGGTTAGTAAATACATAGTTGTCGATGACGAGATCTGTCATGGAAAACCAACTTTTAGGGGTACAAGGATCCTGGTTAGCGATGTAATTGAGCTCCTCGCTACCGGTATTTCCATTGAGGAAATCATCAGAGACTACTATCCTAGCTTAAACGAGGACATGATTAAGGATGCGTTGGGCTGGACCGCTAAAATCATAAGGGGAGAGCATCACGTCAAATATACTGAAGTTTCTGCTTGACGAAAACGTTCCGAAACGTGTCAAAGATTTTCTGGAATCTAAGGGTTACACGGCTGAATATTCGTTGAAGGGCATGAAAAATAGGGATTTAGCCTCATTAGCCCTCAGCAGGG
>NZ_JANGFQ010000011.1:0-26840 GCF_024707025.1 Candidatus Culexarchaeum yellowstonense | reverse complement strand
GGATATATTCTCCCCTGGATTTCCAGCCCACTTAGCTCCCAAGCTTATGGCTAGTTCTTGTGAACTCTTAGATCTTGTGAATACATATGTTTCCACACCAATACTGTTTGCCACTTGTATTATCATGTGTGCTGATGATCCAAACCCAAATAGTCCAAGTTTATCTCCCCCCTTAATCTTCGCCATTTTAAATGCCCTATACCCTATGGCTCCACCACATAGTAGTGGTGCTGCTTGTATTGGGTCCATGCCCAATGGAATTTCATGTATATAATCCACTTTAGCCTTCATGTATTCTGCATATCCACCATCCACACTATATCCAGTGAACAATGCGTTTATGCATAGGTTTTCATTTCCATTTATGCAGTACTTGCATTTTCCACAACTCCAGTATAGCCATGGAACTCCGAAAACCTTCCCCATTAAATGGGAATTTCCCTCAGACCCCACATCCACAACTTCACCTATAACTTGATGTCCAATTATTATTGGGAGTTTTACGGCTTTCAATTCCCCTTCAACTATGTGTAGGTCTGTTCTGCACACTCCACAACACTTCACCTTTAATAGCACTTCATCCTTGGATGGGGTTGGCACTTCCAAATCCACCATTTTTAGTGGTGCTTCCTCTATTGGCTTTTGCTCCATTAAAATCATTGCCTTCAAACCTTACACCGAGACATTTATTATATGATTTATGTATATTTATTTTGATGCGTCTTGGAGAGGGATGGGGAATCCATAGATTTGGAGAGGGTTATGCTTGAAGCTCAGATTAAGGAGCTTAGGCAGATAATTGATATGCTTCAGGATAGGCTTAGATTCCTTGAAGCTTCATTGAATGTTCATAAGTGGCATCCATTTAAGAGTGGTGTTGGGGAGTGGGCTTTCTCAGATGATTTCCCGGAATTGAAGCAGAGGCTTATTGAAGCCAATGCTAGGGATAACAATTACCTAGAGTTGAATGGTTATAGGTATAGGCTTTCAGGTGATGGTGATAAGTTCATTCAGAGATTCCCATTGAAATAGGTTTATATCGAATCTCTTCAAAGTATATTACAGTGGTTTTATGGCTACTCCGCTAAAGGATTTCAATGAACATGTGATTAAAGTTGTGAATGAAGTTTCAAGGGGTGTTGTAACGATAACCACTGTTAAACTTGGTTTTGAAAGCATTTTTGGTACCGTTCCAATTAGGGGGCTTGGTTCAGGCTTCTTAATAGGTGAAAACATAATTGTAACCAATGCACATGTAGTTTCCGATGCAAGGGTTGTGGATGTAATATTCTTTGATGGATCTAGGTTTGATGGTAAAGTTTTAATAGCGGATACTTATAGGGATGTGGCTTTAGTTAGCGTTGAGGATGTCCCAAAAGGTATTAAACCGCTATCCTTAGGGGATTCAGATCAGCTTAGGGTTGGTGAAATAGTTTTCGCTGTGGGTAGCCCTCTAGGTTTACCTGGACCCACAGTAACCATGGGTGTGGTTAGCGCTGTTGGTAGGAATATTGTTGGCGAGGATGTTGCATTGGAAGACTTAATACAGACTGATGCAGCTATAAATCCAGGTAATAGTGGAGGCCCCCTCGTCAACGTTGATGGGATGGTTGTGGGGATGGTTACAGCAATAATCCCATATGCTCAAGGAGTTGGCTTCGCAATACCAATAAACACTGTTAAGAGAGTTTTGGAAATGATTGAAGCTTATGGTAGACCCGTTAGAGCTATGATAGGGGTTTACGCTGCATCCATAACCCCCCAAGTGGCCTCAGCCTACAGACTACCACTCAAGCGTGGACTACTAATAGTTAGAGTTATCCCGGGAACACCAGCCTATGAAGCTAGAATTGCACCTGGAGACATCATAACTAAGATTGCTGGTAAAGAGGTTTCGGACGTTAGGGAGCTTAGGAGGGCTGTGGAAGACTCCATAATGCAAGGTTACGTGGAATTGGAGATTTATAGGCAAGGTTACGGTTATAGGAGAGTTAAAGTTCCAATAATGGTTGAAGAGGTAGGCTAACATCAATTGAATGGGAAACGTTATCTATTAAATAAACATTAAATTTTTAATGGTGAATAGCATTGTCCACACATGAATTGTTTGATGTTGAAGAATTCTGGAAGTTTAGGATGAGGGTTGGACTTGTCAAGAATGCTGAGAGGATTCCGAGAACTAGGAAGCTAATAAAACTTTCAGTGGATTTCGGCGATGAATCCAGAATTGTAGTGGCAGGTATAGGAGATCAATATCAACCAGAAGATCTCATGGGTAAGAAGATGATTTTCGTCGTTAACCTAAAGCCCAAGAATATTGCTGGTGTGGAGAGTCAAGCCATGCTAATAGTTGCTGAGGAGGCTGATGGAAAGGTTCACCTCATAACAGTTGAGGATGAAGTTCCACTGGGTTCTAAGGTCTGGTAAACTACGCCTAGAATACCAATACCATATTAAGGGTTAATTATATCCTCCCTCCACCTCTTCACAATGTATGATAATGTGAAGGGTATGGTCATCGTGGTTATTGCGGAGACTCCAACAAATGATGTGAATAATGCTTCATCGATTAAACCAGCTGAATATAGTATTTGTGCAGGTATTATGCCCATGGAGAATTTTGCACTCAAACCCATACCCACAACCACAATCTCCTTCCAATTCATCTTAGCATAAATCCCCACAATGATCGTTGAAGCAAACTTACCAGCAAAATTAGCCAATACAAGCCATAAGGTTAGCATGGCACTCTTAACTATGCTTTCAGGGGTTATGCTTAAACCTATGGTGAAGAAGAATATTGGCCCCAGAAACCCATAGGCTAGAGCTCTAAGCAGTTTAACACATTCACCACCAGACTTCGATATAAACTTCTGGAAAACTATACCTGCAGTCACAGCCCCAAGAAGTATTCCAAGACTAAAATATTCAGAGATTAAAGTGAATGTCAATGCCACAAGAATCATAAGCATAGTTAAACTATACGCTCTAGCTTCAACCTCAAGGGATGCAAGTGTTGGGAGGATTAACCTATGAAATATGATGGCAAGAATAAGCAATACAAATATGCCTAATAATATCATGGATGGGTTGAAGGTCCCCATACTCCCAACCATAACTGAAGCTATGGATGCAGTGGCAATCTCCAAAACATCATCCAAAATCCCAGGACCCAAAATCAAATTGGCACTCCTACTCCTAATAACATCAAGCTCATCAAGTATAGGTGCAATTGTAGCCTCAGCCACAGTTGCAAGAGCACTAGATATCAAAGCTGAAATCAACAATGAATAACCATAATATAAGAGCACAAGCATACCAATCAAAGTTGAGAAAAGTATATTCAATATGGCTATGGAAACCATATTTAAAGACTGCCTCTTAAACTCATTAACATCAACCCTCACACCCACAAGAAATATCAAGAGCATAATACCCAAACTGGAGAGGAAGCCAAGCTCACCACTAGAAGCATACTTTCCAACCCAAGAAAATTGTGGAATAAACCTAAACACTAAACCAACAAGTAGAGGGGCAAGCAAACTGGGCAAATGAAACCTATCCAACAAGAAATGCAACAAATAAGAGGCACCAAACATGAAAACCAACAAAACCATCAACAACACATCATCACTAAACATACAAAACACTGGGAATTTATAGTAGCCAATGGAATATTAAAACTTATGTAATGATTAAGTTTTACATAACATAAAGTTAAAATGATAGAAAATTTTGCTACATATATAACGTAAGCTTTAAATTGTGTTTATCACCTACTAGTATTTATTGGTACTATATGCAAAGTGCAAAAACAACTCCAATATTATTTATAGTGTTGCTTGTTGTTGGGGTAGTCATAGGATATCCAATTGGGTATTATATGGCTCCTCCAAAAATTGAGGAGAGGATTGTTGAAAAACCCGTTTACCCATTGAAGGGTGAAATACCAATAGGAGTTTTGGTAGCAGATACGGGGTATATGGAAACTGAAAAAGCTACTGTTGAAATAGCCATAGAAGAAGTAAACAATTATGTTAAAGCTCTTGGATTGCCAATAACATTTAAAGCTTATATTGAGAACGCTGAGGGATCGGCTACAAAAGCTCTCGAGAAGCTTCAAAGCCTATATGCTAAGGGCATAAGGATAGTTGTTGGTTGGAGGTTTAGCAGCCATATAAGGGCATGCTATGATTATATACAGGCAAACAAGATTCTAGTTGTAAGTGATGGTTCAACTTCACCACTACTACGTATAGCAGATGACTTCGTCTTTAGATTACCAACCCCTGATACTGTGCAGGGTGTTATAATACCTAAAATAATTGTTGATTATGGTGTGAAAGCAATAGCGGTTTTGCAGAGAGCTGATACTTGGGGTGATGGGTTATATGCTGTTGTAGAGGAAAACTTCAAGAAGCTTGGGGGTACGATTATTGAGAGGGTTAGATACGATCCTGAGAAAACAGAGTTTTCAGCTGAACTGGCTGTTTTAGCATCTAAGATTGATGGTGCAATTAAGACTTATGGTAAGGATAAAGTTGGATTCCTACTCTTAGCATTTGATGAAGCTGCAGTAATACAATCACAAGCTAAGGATTATCCAGCATTAATGTCAGTATTATGGTTTGGCTCTGATGGACATGTATGGAGTGATAGATTGGTGGAGGAAGCTGGGCAATACGCGTTTATCGTTAGGCATATATGCACATATGCCACCACCACAAATTCCACGCTTAGAATGAATTTTGCAGAGAAGCATAGGGCAAAAGTGGGATATGTTCCAGGAACATACTCCATATGCCTTTATGATAGCATATGGCTTGTTGCTAAGGCTATTCTTGAAGCTGCCACCACAGATACCACAGTCCTTAAGAAGATACTACCTGATGTTGCTGCTAGATATTTTGGTGCTAGTGGATGGTGCCTGTTGGATGAGAATGGTGATAGGGCAATTATGGATTATGATCTCTGGGCTGTTATAAAAGAGAGTGAAACTAAATATGCAACTTTCGTTTATTACTACAATGTAACTGTTGGTGGAGAGAGGCTAGCATGGGCTATAATTGGATCATATAGTGCCACTACTGGAGCTATAAAGTGGTTCTTAAAACCAACACTTGGATCTTCTAGTGCTGGAGAATACCACGTAATTGTCAATGATGCCAACTACAAACTCCATTAAACAACATTAAAATTTTTTATGTGTTTAGAGGGAGGCGGGTTTGATATGGAAGTTATGCTTGAAGTTAAAGATTTAACTAAGAAGTTTGGGGAGTTTAGAGCTGTTGACAATGTATCTATGATTGTTGAGAAGGGGAAAATAACATTGTTAGTAGGCCCAAATGGTAGTGGTAAAACGACATTACTCAATTGTATTGTTGGAGTTTATAAGCCTGAGTATGGCAAGGTGATATATAATAATGTGGATATTACTGGGAGGAAGCCTCATGAGAGGGTTAAAATGGGTTTAGTTCCAACATTCCAGATACCTTCTCCACTATACAAGTTAACTGTTCTAGAGAATCTATTATTGGCATATCAGGGTAATCCTGGTGAGAGCATTTTTAAATGCATTTTCAAGAATTCTTGGGTTAGAAGTGAAAGTGAAGCTTTGGATAAAGCTTTTAAGATTCTTGACCTACTTGAACTTTCAGATTCTTATGATAAGCTTGCCTTCACATTGAGTGGTGGTCAATTGAAGCTTCTTGAGATTGGTAGAGCTTTAATGGCTGATCCAAAGATGATAGTTATGGATGAACCTGCTGGGAGTGTGAATCCAGTTTTAGCCCATAAAATATTCCAGAATTTAAGGAAGATTAAAGATGAGCTTGGAGTAACCTTACTCATTGTTGAACATAGGTTAGATATAGCGTTGGATTATGTGGATTATGTTTATGCAATGCATATGGGTAAAATAATTTCGCAAGGTAGTCCCGAAAAGGTATTTAATGATGAAAAGGTTATTGAAGCTTATCTTGGTGGTGTTGTATGATAGAAGTTGAGAACCTTAATGCTGGTTATGGTAAGCTACACATACTATATGATGTTAACCTCAAAGTTAACAGTAATGAGATAGTTACTATACTTGGCCCTAATGGTAGTGGTAAGAGTACATTATTGAAGACTATAATGGGGCTTACAACAATATATGGTGGTAGAATAATTTTTGATGGTAAAGATATTACTAAACTTAGACCTGATGAGAAGGCAAGACTTGGATTAGCATACATACCACAAATTGGAAACGTCTTTACAAATTTAACTGTTAAGGAGAATCTAATAATGGCTGGTTTAACTCTGGATAAGAGTGAGTTTAATGATAGATTGGAATATGCGTTAAACGTTTTCCCATTCCTTAAAGCTTGCCTAGATAGGAAGGTTAAAACTCTTAGTGGTGGTGAGAGGCAAATGCTTTCAATGGCTATGGCACTTATAATGAAATCCAAATTTATAATGCTTGATGAGCCTACTGGTAATCTTGCACCAAAGATAGCCACTGAAGTTTTAAATAAAATTATTGAGTTGAGAGAGCAGTCTAAGTTAACAATACTGTTGGTGGAGCAAGCAGCGAGGAAGGCTTTAGAAGTGAGTGATAGAGCCTACCTACTTGTTTCTGGAAGAGTTATATATGAAGGTAGTTCGAAAGAGCTTTTGGAGCATCCAGAGTTGGGGAAACTTTATCTTGGGGTGAAGAAATTATGATTCCACCAGCATTAATAGAAGATGCATTGGTATATGCAAATCTATTACTCATGTTAACTGTCGGTTTTACTTTAACCTACTTAATAGCAAAAATACCCAATTTTGCTCATGGGGAGTTTGCTGGCATTGGCGTTTACATAACGTTTACTGTAGCTCAAGTTTGGAAGTCTAACCCATATGTGGCTGTACCCATAGCCTTCCTAATATCCGCATTCTCCGGTGCCCTAATATATAATGGTGTTTTAAGAACTCTGAAAAGGTTTGGTGGAACTATGATTTCATTAACCATATCAACTTTGGCTATGCAAATAATGATTTCCGCATTATTGAACATATACGCGGATTATCTGTATCCAATTGCTGGAGCCTACTCAAGACTTTTCCTATTTAGACACTTGGATTTTGAGTTTATGGGATTGCCTGGAGTCCTCGTGGTTTCAACAATTTTCCTCCTAACCTTAATAATACTTCTCCATTTAATGTTGACGAGAACTAGGTTTGGCATATCCCTTAGAGCTGTTGTTGAAGATTCAAGTTTAGCATCCATTTTAGGGGTTAACGTGGAATTGGCTTGCACAATTTCATGGATGTTAACTGCTGGGATAGCTGGAATTGCAGGATCACTATTACCTCTATGGTTTCAGGGACATCCATATACTGGAAGTATGCTATTGACCAGCGTTTTCGCGGCATCTATACTTGGAGGTATATCCAGCATTTATGGTGCAATGATCGGAGCATACATAATAGGTTTAACTGAAATATTTGGAACATATCTCTTAGCTCAAACTTTTGGAGCGCAGTTAACTGCATATAGATCCCTAATACCATTAACGATATTGTGTATAGTGCTATTGATATTCCCAAGGGGGATAACTGGCTTAATAGAGGATATTCAAGCAAGGAGAGCTTCAAAAGCTATGGCTAAAATTAGAGGTGGGCAAGGTTGATGGAAAGTATAAGTTGGCTACTTGACATCATAGTATTCTTCGCCGTATACCTAATAGTTACATTAGCGTTAAACCTGCAATATGGATATACTGGTATACCAAACTTTGGATTAGCTTTATCCGTAGCTACTGGGGCTTATGTTACTGGTGCATTGGCTGGTAGAATTGGAATGTGGATATGTGGTGTGAGAAGCGATTTAGACTACATAATGTATAACCCCATGATTACAAGTATGATTAACAACGTTGTGAGGTATGATCCGTTGAAAGGCTTAGCAATATTCTTCTCAACCATAATATTAGTGATCATCATAAGTGCAATTATGGGGTTTATAGCTTCATATCCAGCAATAAGGTTGAGAGCTGATTATTTAATGATGGTTCTAATAGCCATGGCTGAAGCTGCTAGGATTATAGGGTTAAATTACACCCCCCTCGTTGGAGGAACAACATGGGTTTCAGTTCCAAACGTATTCATATGGATGGGTGATATAGCATCCCAATTCCTAATAATACTAATACTGGCAATTTCAATACTAATATTCCTCTTCCTTCAATATTTGGTTTCATCGCCTTATGGGAGATTGATAAAGGCTGTTAGAGAAAATGAACTTACGGCTGAATGTGTAGGGAAAGATGTTGTGAAAGTTAAAATTCAGATAATGATGTTGGGGTCAGCGATTGCTGGTATTGCAGGTTCCCTTTGGAGCTTCTATTGTGGTACTGTAATGGCTGCTGCATATACTAGGACTGATTGGACTTTCTGGCCTTGGTTAATGGCTATGATTGGTGGAATGGGAAATAATATTGGAGCATTAGTGGGCGTAGCCACAGTAATTATATTTAGACGACTCATAATATACTATAAGTATTCACTTGAAGCATACATACCATTCTCAGTTGTCTGGCTTGAGCAAATACTACTAGCCCTAGCACTCATACTAGTGATGATGTTCCGCCCCCAAGGAATACTACCTGAAAAACCTGCAAAACCAAAAATAAAGAAAACCCCGCAAAAATAAATTCAAAAAGGAGATCGCATAAAAACACCACAACTTTTTATAATTCCACTTAAAGAAATCATAATAAACGTAAATTTGAGGCTCCATTTAACATCTCACTTCTTCTCTTAGGAATTTTATGTAGGATGATGCTATGAATGCTATTAGTATTGATGTTATTATTGCTAGGTTTGGCCATGATATTGCTAAGCTTTCAATTATGGTTAGGGATCTTCCAGGCGGTGTCCCCCTTGGGAATATTCCAAATGGGTCTAAAGCCATCTTAGCATTTAGAATGTTCATGCTGAAATTGTTGTAGTGTTGGTCTGGTGTAAGCATCCTTATTGCTGTGATGACTTTAAGCCTTGTTTCACTAAGTATCTCCGGTATTAATGCTGAAATTGCATTTGAAGCATTGTATATTAGCTGTGTGAATGTGAGCCAAACTATTATGGATATTAGTAGTGACATGGAAGTGTTTTTTGTGGCTATTGATGTGTATACTGAGATTGCCATGTACATTGAAATATATATTATTGAGGCTATCAAGTATATTATTAGCCTAATGGCTTCATCTGTGGTTGGCATTATCCCAATAACTGCCATTATCACTCCAGTGGATACCATTATTGATGTGGATATTGCTAAAGCTATTGTCAATACTCCCCCAAGTATCTTACCATTCAATATTGTATCTCTGTATATTGGGCATGAGAGGAGCAGTATTATTGACCCCTTCTCGATTTCCTTGCTTATTGAGTCGAAGCCAAGCATTATCCCTATTAATGGGCCTATCTTACTTATCAATGGTATTATTGATGCACTTGTAAGTGTGATTAGCTGTGAGAATGTTAACCCATAAGTTCCAGTATAGTATCTTGATGCGAAGGCTGATATGATCGATATCAGGGTGAGGAATGAGAATAGTATTATGAATCTTTTGCTCACCACGTTGTCTGAGAATTCCTTCATCATAACTGTCTTTAAACTCATCATCTTACACCTCCACCATAAATTGTGAAGAATACTTCCTCCAATGTGGGTGGCTCAACCTTTACTGTAAGTATTTTTAAACCCATCTTCATAACTAAATCCACAATTTCCAATCTAACATCGCTTCCAGCGTAAATCACTATCCCCTCATCCCTCTTCAAAACTCTATTTACACCATTAACCCCCTCTATCACCTTAATCACCTCATCACCTCCACCCACAACCTCCAAAACTATCCTTACACCAGCCTTTCTTAGGAATTCATCAATTGTATCCACAGCTATGAGTTTACCTTCATTTAGGAATCCAATCCTATTACATAATTGCCTCACTTCATGTAGCATGTGGCTTGAAATGAATATTGTAGTTTTAAATTCCCTATTCAGCTTCCTCATAAGCTCCCTGAAGCTTGCCGTGGCATATGGGTCTAATCCAGCTGTAGGTTCATCTAAGAATATTAGTTTTGGATTCTTTATTAGAGTGTTGGCTAATGCGAGTCTTTGCTTCATTCCACGTGAAAATGTTGCTACGAGACTTCCAGCTCTATCTTGAAGCTCCACGATCTCCAATGCCCTCTTTATTCTATCATCAATCTCCCCATCTGGGATGCCGTTGAGTTTTGCAAAATACCTTAAATTATCATATGCAGTCATATCCTCGTAGAAGCTATACTTCTCCGGCACATATCCAACTACACTCCTAACCTTCCTAGACTCCCTTATGATATCGTATCCGCAAACCCTTCCACCACCACTTGTGGGCATTATCAATCCAAGTAGCATTAGTATTGTTGTAGTTTTACCTGCACCATTAGGTCCTAGATATCCAAATACATCCCCCTCATAAACCTTCAAATTTAAATTGTCAACTGCTCTAATCTCCCTACCACCAACACGATATATCTTCGTTAAATTCTCAGTTTCAATTATTACGCTCAAACCTATCTCCTCCCAAACCTCCTAAAAACAATTACAACCAGCACCAATGCCACTAAAACTATGCCGAATCCTATGTACCCCCACTCCGTCGGTTTTGTCACACTAACCCTAACATCCCTAGCTGTTGATGAAACTTGATCTGAAACTGCCTTTACAGTTATGAAGTAGTCTCCAGCAGAAACTATTGTTGAAACATAAATGGTTACTTTGAAATCAACTTTATCATTGGGTTTAAGCATCAAAACTTTATTTGGCTCCACATTAACCCTCCAATCTATGGCTGATGGCACATCCACAGACACATACACGTTAGTCACATTTAGAAATCCAGTATTGGTTACAGTTACAGTGAAACTCTTACTCTCACCTGAATTTATTGTGAAATATAATGCTGGAAATTCTGGGAATGTTATGGATAGACTGTAACTTCCAATAACATTAACAATCAAAGTTAAATCCTTCACAATCACCTTATCCTCAGAGTACACTTGAACCTTAAACCTATGCTCACCTATATTGATGTATGGTGATGGTGTAGCTTCAAAAGCCACATTAACACTCCCACCTGCAGGCAATAATAATCCCCTAACAACCTTACCTGCAACCCTAAACGTAGTGCTCCAACCACTAGGCTTATCAGTTAAATTCAAATAAACCACCTCATCCATTAAACCAACATTCCTTATGGTTAAAGTGAAGTATACCGTTCTCCCAGCTTCCACATCCACTATGGGGTAATCCACAGAAACCTTCAACCCCCTACTAACAATAGAGGAAGGCTTAACCCTAACCATCAAATTCAAACATTCACCAACACTCTTAGAATACACTTTCAAAGTTAAATTGTAATCCCCAACACTAGCATCCATAGGAACACTAAACTTAACCCTAACTGTAACCTCATCACCATTATTCAGAGACACAAGCAATATCTCATCCAAACCATAATAGAAGCTCACACCCCAACCACTGGGGAGATCCGGAACACTAAACCTAAATTCATCCCTAACACCATAATACTTAACCCTAACATCAAAACTAACAGTGCCACCAGCCTCAACAACCTTAGCTGGAGTCAAACAAGATAAAACAAGACCACCAACCATCGGCTTAACAGTAGCCCTCAAACTCAAATAACTCTTATAAGGCGGATAATCATAACATGCAACCACATGAAAATCATAAGATCCAGGAGCAGCATCCCCAGGAACATAAACCATCAAAACAAGATTAACACTAGTCTTATTCATCAACCTAACAGAATCAACCTCATAACCACCATAAACAAACCTAAACCCCCAACCACTAGGAACATCACCCACCATCAAAAACACATCAACAAAAGGTAAAGGCCCAACATAACTCACACTAAAATCATAACTCAAAACATCACCAGCAAAACAAACCCTACTAGGAGCACCACACCACAACCTCAAATCCATAGCAACCGAATAAACAAAACCACCCACAAACAAAAACGAAAACAAAACCAACCCAAATAAAACTAAAAACCCAAACCTCAAAACCTCACACACCCCATCAATAACACTTAAAAAAGAAAAATTAAAAATTTATGGGTTTAAATTTACTGATTCCCCACCAGTATCAGGACCATAAAAAGCTACATATCCATTAAAATCAACCACTGGAGGTTCCGGATAACCACGATAGTAGTCGTAGTACACTATGCATATGTGATCCATGGCACCACCCCACTGATACGCTTGATATATCCTATAAGATATGTATCCACCATTCTCACCAGCTCCCCAACCTTCTGAAAATACTCTCTTATAACCAAACCATATTTCAAATCCAATTAAGGTATATGCACCTGTCCACATGAAATTA
The DNA here is from genome assembly GCF_024707025.1 of Candidatus Culexarchaeum yellowstonense. Taxonomy (NCBI): domain Archaea; kingdom Thermoproteati; phylum Candidatus Culexarchaeota; class Candidatus Culexarchaeia; order Candidatus Culexarchaeles; family Candidatus Culexarchaeaceae; genus Candidatus Culexarchaeum; species Candidatus Culexarchaeum yellowstonense. The sequence goes on along the minus strand of NZ_JANGFQ010000011.1, from coordinate 14,402 downwards.
TATACTTCAATGATGTCTACTGGAAAGCGAACTGTGTAATTGCCATCAACATCACCTGGCTTCTTAAGTGTTCCTACAAGATACACTTCTTCTCTTCCCCAAAATTCTGGTTCGACATCCCTTGCTACTATAACTGCATTAAAAAGAGCTGTGGAAATCAATAAGACTATGCATATGTATGTAATTGATTTCTTTACAATAAGTAATCACCAACTATATATATATGGTAAAATTTAAATTTTTCTTGAAATAATATTAGTTTGATGTTGAGAAGTTTTCACTTGATGTTAATTATAATGTTGATTGCTTCCGTATTTACTGGTATTATTCAAAATAATTGTTTACATGCATTTCCAATTTCGAATGTCCTATATCCCTCCCAAATCACCTTTGAGAAGCCATTAGAGCATTTTGGTATAACTGTATACTGTACTGGTGATGTTGGTTTTGGCATTGATTTCTATGAGGTTGAATTGCCTTTTAAGCTACCCAGAGTTTTTGGTGCAGGTTATTATGCAAGACTTGAGTACGTTGTGGGCGATAACCAATTGTATTTTGAAAGTGGTTGGTCTTTAATGGGTATCGGTGAGCAAGAGGCTGAAGCCTACCTTTACAATATAACAAAATCCCTTGAAAATTATATGGGAATACAGTTCAAAAATATGATTAGATCCCCATATTCTTACCAAAGTCCAGTTACTGGTGGAACTTTTAGAGGAATTACTTATACTTGTACTGTAACAGACTTCAATCCAGATGTTGTAATAGATAATTTTCTCAAATTGAAGCCTAATGAAGGGTTTATGTCCATAGTGACTAGGAAGTTTCTACGTGCAGGAGACAAGATAAGTTTAGTAATATCCTCCACCACCAACTTCGCTGAGTTATGGATTAGTAAAGTTGTGAGAAATTGCTTCAATTTCAAAATTGGAAGCACTTACATATTAGATGTTTTCAAGCTACTAAACATAACTAATCCTATTACGACGCATCCGAAGTCTGAGCATAGAAGTAGTGTATCTATAATTTTACTATACTATAAGGATCCTGTCACCAATAAATGGATACCACCATATGCTTACAAAGCTGAGATAATTGAAATTAAATTGCCATTTGAATACAAGATAGGCAGTTCTGCTAGTGCAGAGAGAATCTTCGATTATATTATTGAAAATCGTCTAATCCTCCGTAGCCAAGAGGGATTCACATATGACACATACTCCCTCACTGCAGGTGATGTTATTGAGTATATGCAGGTAAAATTCAAGATAGTTGAGTATGGTTATGCTATTCTCAAAATAGATTTAACACCCACAACTATAATTGGAATAATATTGGTTGTAGCCTCATGTGCATCAATACCAATACTAATTAGAAAAGCACGTAAAAGGAGTCCCAAATAAATAGAGATTCAATTCAGTAACGGTAACTTGAACTGTTAAAATTAAGTTATAGTTGATACTAGTATAATGTATTTCTTTTTTCAATACTATACCACATAATGCATATATGATAAATTTTAAATTTTCCTAATTAAACATTTGTATTGATGCGGAATTTTTGGGTTTTGCTTTTCATTATAGTTTTACAGTTTTTAATTATAGTGCCCTATGTTTATTCGTGTATGGTTGATTGGCATGCTTCTTCTTTGTGGAGTTCGCAAACCATTATTTACTCACCAGATTATTTTGATTGGTTGTATGCTGGGGTTCGTGCTAATGGTGATGTTGTTTGTCAATTGACTTGCCGCTTTGTTGATGCACCATTCTATTATCCTCCACTACCAGGTCTCGGCGTTTTAAGTTGTGGTTATGGTTTGTATTATGTTGTTGGTGATCCAATAACTTTTGGAATTAGAATTGATTTACATTATATGAGTGAAGTTGAAGCTGATGTTCATGCCAATAAGATTAGGGGGTTGTGTGAAGATTGGTTGAGTGTGAATTTTAAGGAAACTAAGAGGGTGTTAGAAACTTTCAATCATCCACAATTTGGCACTCTTAGGAGCATGTACTACGAGTTTGTTTGTGAAAATTTCAATCCCGATGCCATTATAGATAAGTTTCTAGCCTTACTCCCAAAGAATGGATTCATGTCACTAATTAGTAGAAAGGTAATCTCTAAAAATGACAAATTTTGGTTGCAATTCTATTTTGGCTCAAAATACTGTAAATTCATATATGCAAAAGAGTTTATAGGCTACTTTAACTTCAAAGTTGGAGAAACCTATACTCTTGACATCTTCAAACTCTTCGATTTCCCTGGACCACTAAAAATTCATGAAAAATCCATAAATGGTTCACGTATAGAAATAAATATTCTATTGTATAGCTCTGGTACAACAAAGATATACACAAGTATTAAAGCTGAAATTATTAGTATAGAGCTTCCGTTTAAATATAGAATCATGGGCACACGTACATACACTATTGAGAACTCTTTTATTTCCGAGTATACTACTTCCGTAAAATACACGCTTACTGCTGGTGATGTTGTTGATTATATGCGTATAACTTTTAAGATCGTTGAAGAGGGTTATGGAATAAAATTTGAATCCATAAATGTTGCAGGAATACTAATAGTTCTGATTTCTGTTTCCATAGTAGCAGTAATTGTTTGGAGATTTAAACGCTATAGATCCAGTTTAACCCATCAAGCCCCTTTTAACATAAAATAAAAAAGCCTTCAAACCTTAAAACATCACTGCACCCCAGAAATCCTTGTCTATAATTCACTTCACTAACACAACTGAATTCAAAGAGCAATGAAAATCTGCAATTATAAAATAATAAAAGAAAGGGAAGGAATATTAAGGCATGCCGTCATTGTTATTTCATATCCATTCGCAATAGCCCATGTAGGTAATGTATGGAGGTTCTCCCTCCCCCCAATACTGATAATATATTACCCTTATCCAATTCACACCAGGCAATTGGTAATATGCGTATGGCATGAATCCGCCTTGACTGCCTGCAACATAGTAGTCTACAAATTGAAGTATGCTACCTTCGTTATTCGGCGGTCCAAGCCAGAATTCTATTTTCAATTCAGTATATGGGCCGCTCCAAAAGAAATTGGCTATTTCAATAGATGTAGCTACCTTTCCCCCAAATTCATAATTATGATCATACTGACTCCCTTTTGATGGTAGGTAGCCGCATATGTAAAACCATCCACCTAATGGTTGATACTCAGTTGCAACAGTAATGTGAACTGTTAACAATATAGTTAACATAGTTAATATTGGTATAATGTATTTCTTTTTCAACATTATATTTCACCGTGTATATATATGGGAAAATTTAAATTTTTCTAACTCGAATCATTGTATTGGAAATGTATAGGCAGTCTAAATTATTATTAACGTTAATCATTATGGCAGTATGTCTGATTTCAGCTTTTGATTTTTCATTATCTGGGGTTCCTCCAACAGAGTTTTTTCGTATTATTGTTACATCTAATGGAAATGTTGGTGTTTTGATATCTAATTATCGTGTTGGATTGCCTGAGGAGTTTCCTCGAATTCCAGTTGGAACTAAAGTATCAAATTATGTTGCTCTAACCTATAATATTGGTAATGAATTGACTGGTAAGGTATCTTTGGATTTGACTGGTATGGGTGAGGCTGAAGCTGATGCTGAATTTCAGAAGATTAAAGATTTCTTGGAGGGTTGGCTTAGATGTAAAATTGGTAGTATTGACAAGTTGATACGCTCACGTACGTCGCAATATCTTGGTTATCTGATGTGGGTGGAATATGATTTTAAAGCTGAAAACTTCAATCCAGACGTTTTAATTGATAAATTTATGAGCTTAACCCCTTCTGAGGGCTTTTTCGTCATGGTGAATAAGAAGATTATATCGCCAGGAGACTACTTTTATTTAACAGTTTACGGAGGCTCCAACTATGCTCATTTAGCATTCACAAAGGCATTCAGAAACTACTTCAATTTCAAAGTTGGAGAAACCTATACCTTGGATGTCTTCAAAATCCTCAATTTCACAGGATCCATCAAGATCCCAAGCAACTACTGTGAAATTCAAATAGAATTACTAACCTATCCTCCCTCCACTGGGCCTCTCAATATTCAAGCTGAAATAGTTAAAGTTGACCTCCCCTATGAATTTAGCATTGGGAAATCTGCAAATCCTGATCATCCAACATCCTTCGTAATTTATAACGTTGTTGAGGGTGAATACACTTTACGTGCTGGTCAAACCATTGAATATATGCGTGTAACATTTAAGATAGTTGAAGTTGGATTCAACATCTCCAATATACTAAGTAATATAAACTTAACAACAATTACTGGACTACTAATAGTGGCGTTATGCATCTCCATACCCATACTTTTAATTAGAATATTGAAGATGAAGCGATGCACCACTTAAACAAGCTTTAACCAACACCCACAAACATTAAAAAATAAAATTGGGAGTTTATTCAGCATTTTAAATTTGATCATAACCGTAGCAGTTACACTGACCCCAATAAGCAACGCTTGGAGTTGTAGCTTCGCCACCATAATACCATCCATACTCAACTATTATTTGTGTTATTGTGGTGTATGGTGGTGTTGGTTGTAGTATTCTGTAATATACATGTCCTCCAGCCCACACTTCACTTGTACTCCCACTTCCACATTCAAATATTAAGTGTATTATTAATGCTGTGTTTGGATCATCCCAATAGAAGTTGACTATTTCAATTGTTGTTGCCCCGGGACCGGTACCCCATTTATACACGTTATGAGGCTCTTTATCCCCTGGTTTTTCTAGGTATCCACTTATGTGATCTATGAATTCTCCAATAGAGAGTATCTCTGTTGCATATGCAACTTTAATTGTGAGCATTATTATGCTGATAATTGTCAATAAATACAATGTTTTCTTTTTCAATGTTATAATTCACCGTATATATATATACGGTAAAATTTAAATTTTATTGTTTTTAAAATATTTTTTGATGAAAACTTGTTTGCTCTTTATCCTCTTAACATTTATCAGCGTATTTCCTTATCCGAATCAGTATTCATTGAATTATTTTGATTACTTGAATCTTACCGTTTCGTTTGATGGTGGTATTAATTGCACCATAACTTCTGATATTGAGAATCCTCCAATTGATGTGCCGTATGCTCGTGGTTTAGTTAATGGCTATTTTGTAGTTGTGTTGTATGTTGGTGGTAATGTTAGTGTATGTTGGGATGTGGACTTGAAATCGATTAGTGAAGTTGAGTCTGATGCTCAAGCAGTTAAGATAGTTGAACCTGTTGAGGGTTGGCTTGGGGTGAGTTTTGATTTTAATAGTAAAGTTAAGCGAGAGTATCAATCTCCAATTCAAGGATATATTGGTAATATAAGATACACATTTTCCACTAAGAATTATAATCCAGATGTCATTATTGATAAATTTCTAAGTTTAATTCCAAGTGAGGGGTTGTTGTCGATGGTTAGTAGAAGGATAATTTCCAATGGAACCACATTCATGCTAGGCTTTTATGTTGGGACGAAAGCATGCAAATTAACTTTCTCAAAATCTTTCCCAAACTACTTTAATTTTAAAGCTGGCGAAACCTACACTCTAGACATTTTCAAATTACTAAATTTCACAGGCCCCTTAAAAATTCATAAAATGTCTGATCATGCCACATGGATTCAAATAACTCTACTATCCTATGAAAAAGCTGACATCCTCAATGTAATTCCAGATATTCAAGCTGAAATATTGAATGTAGACTTCCCATTCGAATATAGGGTTGGTAAGATTACATATGCCAATAGACCTTATCCACCAGGATTTAACATTGAAAATCTGATAACTGAGAGGGTTGGTGGTGTGGTTACCCCTAAATTCTCCCTTACTGCTGGTGATGTTGTTGATCATATGCGTATAACATTTAAAATAGTTAAGTATGGATTCTCCGCAGGCATAGAGTTTCCAAATGTAATTGGTATTTCAATAATAATGATCTGCGTATTTGTATCCATAGCCATACTTTACAAGATGAGAAAGCATAAAGGAGGGCAGCCCACCATAAAATCCTCCTCCCCATCCTCCTTAAACACTTAAGGTGATGCCAGTTCTAAACAAAGCCTAAATATTCATAATATTTTATGGCAATCAAAGGGGGAGTTTTGGGTTCCAACATATTCATCAAAGTGAACAAAACCGCTGTGCCAATTCTTTACATTTTGAAATTAGCTCTTCTATCCTTTTCATCCTTTCTGCTTCTTTATCTGAGGGTATTGAGTAAAATTCGCAGATTTTATCAACTCCATATTTTTCGAGGACTAATAGTTCTTCGGCGAAGATTGGTTTCACATTTAAATTGGCTCTTTTGAATAGTGGTAATGCTCTTTCCATGTGGGGGAGGAGTGTTAAAACTCCAATCCTCTTTGCAAAGTTAAATGTTTTTCTTTTCAGTAAGATTTTTAGAAATTCCACATTTTCCTCAGTGGTTGATGAGAGTTCTTCTAAGAGCATGTCTTGTAAGGGGACATTATATTCCTCATGAAGAAATTCAGCAATTATTTGGGCTTCCGATTTCTCCCATCTTGCGAGAGCAAAAGCTTCAAAGGAAAAGTTTGGATTCTCCAGTATCCTGCTATAATCATATCTAACTCCAAAGTTGTATCCACCAGAAATTATAAACTTCTTAACAACCCCCCTTTGATAAGCTATTCCAGCCGCTCTCGCTTTAAGTTCCGTATGAGGCGCTAAAAAGTACCTATTATCCCGCTTTTTAACTTGAGATCCCAAAACAATTGCCAAATCATACTCCTCCAACATTACACCTCCAAAGATTATTTAAGCTCCATATAACATTATGTTCTCCTTACTCTTAGATTCTTGCATATTCAATTTCAATGGAAGAGGCTGAAGTAATTATGATGTTAACGATTCAAGGGATCATCATAAAGTTTTGAGCCTTTCAACATTTGGGGGTTATTATGATCATGCCTTAATGAAATTGCAAACCTTATATACATTAATCACCCCTTAAACTATATGTTGAGGTCTCTTGGAATGAAACCAGTATATATTGTTCGATTACACTTTAAAACGCCGGAGTTGGAGGGGGATTTTAATAGATGGTATAATAATGTGCATCTCCCAGACCTTCTAAAAGTTCCAAACCTCATTACTGCAAGACGCTTCATCTCACTGAGTGGAGGTGTAAAGTATCTAGCCATATATGAGTTCAGTGGTAGAGATGGGATGATGGAGGGTAAGAATAGTGCTGAAATGGCTGCTTGCAGAGCAGATACACGAGCTAGGTGGAGCCTCCACCTAGATCCAAGAGCTGAAAGATACTGGTGCGATGTAAGTAGAGTGTTTAAAAGTGAGAGGGACATGCTATCAGATTCAACCACACTATTTTTAGCCTTCGAATTCAACCCAATTAAGGAGAGAGAAGCAAAAGCATACTTTGAAGGAGAAATTGTTGATAAACTGCTTAAACTGCCTGAACTGGAAACATTAGTCCTCTACACAACCCTCTTCAAAGAACCTGAAAACCTCCCAAACATGATCATGCTCTGCCAATTCAAAAACAAAACACTCACCACAAAACCACAAAACATACTTGAAATGCTATCCACAGCAAAATCAAGAAAAGACCTATACACAAAATTTGATTACGCACTATACGCATTCATGCTATCTATCGTTAAGAGGGTAGGATTCCAGATGAGTACATAAATGCATATATTTCTTCATGAATGTTTAAGTAGGCTCTATCTCTTCTCACAAATAACTCGCATCTACCTTTTCACTTCCTCTATTATATATGGACTTAAACTACTTAAAATTCCAAGATCAACCCTTACTTTAAATACTTTCTTCAACTCATTTTCTATCCTAACTAAATCCAAGAGGCTTTTCTCACTGTTTCGTTCAAATTCGATATCTATATCTATATCACTTCTCCTATTTTGCCCCCCCAGCGAAAGAACCGAAAATGACCATAAACACTATGTTGTTCTTTCGACAAATCTTAGCTAGCTCCTCCTCTAAACCTTCTCTCCTTAATTCTTGTGGCAAATTTTGAATATTAACTTTAATACTCATGCCTTAATCGTTAAAAGATTCCCTCAAATTTAAGTCTTTTCTCATAAAAATTTTCAAAGTTATACAGAAAATTTAAATATTCTCTTGTTTTAATGAGTAATGCATGAGGAGTATATTCGGAGTAAACAGAAAGGATGTACAAGATACGGCGAGTAAAAAAGCATATTTACTTAACGTGCTAATTAATGTGATAATAATTCTCTGCCTAATAGCGACTATTGCAGCAGCAATTTTTGGCATACTTGCTGTTTACTTCGAATTAATTACAAGAGAACCACTCTACAATATTTATATGAAAATTGCGGCATTGCTTATCGGTATTGCAGGTATTCTAGCTTCTCTTATCTCTGCTTTAAGGGAAAAATTAAGTAGGTGATCGTGGAGTTATCGTATTCCCATTTCCTATATATGTATATGGATGCTAAAGATGGTGGATATGGCTATTAAACAAAGGAGTGGAGGAGAATGGTTGGAGAAATGGGCAAGCCTACTTAAGACCATAGGTAATCCAGCACGTCTAGCCATTCTCCTAATCTTATATGCAAGTGGAGAAGGAAGCCTTACATTCACCCAACTAAAAGAAATCATGGGTCTCCCCTCAGACTCCGCTCTAGTTCACCACCTAGAAATCCTCCTAAAAGCTAAACTCATCGAGAAAATTGCATGTAAAAAGGGGGAGATCGGTAGAGTTTACCCAAAATATCAAATAAGTAAACTTGGAAAAGAATTACTCGAACAAACACAACTCGCTCAAGCCCTCCAAGAATACATGAATAGACATCCTAAATGATTATACATACCACATATTACGGATTCTTAAACACCTCAAAATATCTAAGCACAATGTTAATTCCTTCTTGTTCAGGTGAGGTCCTTCTCTACACTCAATTGAATGCCATTAATAATGCGTTGGAAGAATAGAAGAATCTCAAGAAATAAGCGAGCTTATTCTCTCCAAAATAAATAAGGATAATATGAAACAGAATAAGAACCATGATTTGGTCAAAGGAACATTAAATCCTTTTATAGGAAATTTCTCATACAACCCCACGTATCTACCAACTCCAATTTGATGTTTATCAGAGAAATATTGTCCTTATAAAAGCCTTCACATATCCTTTAACTTCCCTCTAACAGAATATATTTTTGAAATTTTAATGCTAATAGGTTTATGAGGGTTTGTGAGTTGACTTCATTAAAGGAAATAGTTGATGGCTATATGGGGAAGGTTTCTGGTTTGAGGGAGCATTGTGAGAGATGCCTTAGAACTGAGAGGTGGGGAGGATGTGTTATTTTGATGGTTGTGGATGCAGCCTTCACATCAATTGGCTTAAACTATTTCACGGCTGTTGTCCCGAAGGTTGAAGAGTTCAATGAGAAGTTTGTTGAGACTGGGAGGATTAGGTTTCTTAGGGATCTTGCAAAGGCAGATATGGATGAGTTAAGGAAGGTGTGGAGGAATATGAGGTCGTGGCTCATAGCCAAGGAAATAGCCTCCCACCTCTCAACCATAAGCAGTAATGATAGGGAAGCCCTTAGAACTTGGGCAAAGAACGCTAAACTTGAAGATTGGTGGGAGGACCCCATTGGAAGGATTAAGGGGGTTGGACTAGTAACATTCCAATACCTCAGGATGATGGGAGGCATAGACACTGTAATGCCAGATAAAATCGTTAAGAGAGTGATAAATGAAATTCTAGTTAAAGCTGGCCTGGAACCCATAAACGACGATATTGAATTCATTAAGAAGGTTGAAGAATTAGCATTAGCATGCGGATATAGACCAATAGAGCTTTGCTGGATGACATGGCTAATACAACCAGAAGGGAAAATGATTAGAATGGAGAAATATTCAAGTATACTGCCAAAAATTTAACTTCCTTTAAGCCCTCACTTCTCTAATGGATTCAATAATCTCTTTGTCATTGCAAGATTGAGATAAACAATCCACTCCTTTATGGATTAAAGCATAAGCCTCGTTAACCAAATCCTTTAGACATACCCTAACCATTTTGCAGTTCTTTGAAACATATTACGTTTATAGAACTTTAAAAGAGCAAAAATATACATGTTTACGCATTCATCTAATAACATGAGAATATGAGTGAGGGAGTTAAATACAAGGATCTTGGGGATTCATTACTAATAAAAGCTTTAGGAGATTCCCCAAAGATTAGGATAATTGACATCTTCCTTACAAACCCCTATTTTGATTTCAGCAAGGAAGAGCTTGCAAGAGAATTGGGAATGAGTAAGCAAACCCTCTATAAGAACTTCAAAGATTTAGAGGAGCTTGAAATAGTAAAGATTTCTAGGAAAGTGGGTAAGGCGGTAATGTACAAGATAAATATAGAGCATCCGCTGGTTAAAAGATTGAATGAAATCATAAATGAAATGTCTCTTAAGATTGCAGAAAAAGAATTAGAGAAGTAGGCAAAGCCTATTTCCGTAGGATAAGATCAGAAAGATCGGCTTTAGTTAAGATATGAGGAAAAGGAAGCATTCAGCAATTTTATTAATATTATGAAAACGCTTGAGGGGTTTAAGGAAGTTGATGTATTCGAATGATTTTGCAAGGAAAATGAGGAATAAGTCTATTTTGCTTGTTTGATTGAAAAAGAAAAATTCAATTTTGAATTTTTCTCCTCTTGAGCCAATTCTCTTCAGCTTCATCAAGTTCTCTCTCAAATGCATCAACGTCGAATTCTACATTTCTCCCTCTTTTCCTGAGTTCTTGCCAGAGATCCCCCACTTTTAAGAGAAGCCCTCCCTCCACAACTTCCAACTCTAAAACAGCTCCCTCTTCAACTCCAAGCTTTTCCCTTATGCTCTTGGGGATGACAATAGTTCCCCGCTTTCCAACACGTATCTTCATAAATACTTGGTTAATTATTTGTCAGAACCGAATAAAAATGTTTTTGGAATTCACATATACAAACTCAAGAATAGGTTGAAGCTGTAATAACACTCTTGGAATCACTTGAAGAAGGGGGTAGGCTGAGAATAATTCATCTAAGTTTTAAATGAAGTTCACATGGTAAGGGAGTTGAAGATGGAATCAAAGCATTAAACATGGGAAATATATCGACTTTGATTTTAAGCATGGGGATATTAATTCTCAAATTTTAAAGTTCTTTTGATGTATTCTGCTATTTCTCTTGATTTTGCTGGGTTAAGTGATATTGTTTCCCCTCGTTTATATGCTAATAAGTAGCCATCTCTTAGAAGCTCTTTTACAGCTCTTCTTATCCTTTTCCCATCATTTTTGACTGCATGTGAAAGCTTGTTTACCAGAGTATCGAGTGGGAAGTAGTATGCCCCCCATCTACCGCGTCTCTGTAGCCAATCTAGAATCAAAGCCTTAAGTTCAAGGTCAGTGTACTCTCTTTTCATAAGTACACTTATAGTACCTCTAAACAGTTAATTATATATACCTTAATGCTAAATTCTAATTGAAATGGTTGGAGAGTACGATTCGCTTTTGATTAAAGCTTTTGGGAATTCTCCTAAGCTTAGGATTTTAGATTACTTGTTGGACTATAAATTGAATGATTTTACGAAGAAGGAGATCATTGAGGCTTTGGGGATGAGTAAAATCACCTTCTACAAATACTTCAAAGACTTAGAAGATTTAGGCTTAGTAATTCCATCTAGGAAGATAGGGAGAGCCACACTATACAGGATAAACTTGGAAAATCCAATGGTTAAACTGCTCATAGAATATGAAATGCAACTCTCCCTACAAATAGCTGAGAGGGAAGCGCAGAAGATGAAGAAAATAATGGAAGTAACCTAGTTTTCCTAGGGAATCCACTTTTCCAAACACTAATGCCAAGTCATGCTTATGAGTATAAGCACATTAAAACATTTATCAAACTCTTATTGCTATGTAAAAAAGTATTAACTTAACCCCTCATCAATTATGGAAAAAAAATGGGGTTTTATGGTATTTTCTTTGCAGCTCTTTTTTCATCCAGTCTTCTTTATTATTGTTATGTTTCTGATTATTATTTGTGTTACTGCACCCTTTTCTAGGTCTACGTTTACTTGGGCGAATCCACCATTCCCATTTCTTAATGTCACTATTGCTCCAGTGGCTTTTAATGTTATTGTCCCATCACCTTGAACCGTCATCTTCACAGTTGGCCTTATTCCTGTAACATTGTATCCTTGGCTTATTAGTTTCTGTACGTCACTATCGCTTAAAGCTATGCTTAAAACTTTGCTCTTAAATTCATCGCTGATTTCAATTGTGAATCCCCTAATCTTACCCTTCATTAATGGCTGTATTGGTTGCTGTATTTGATTTCCATTCCAAGCCCACTTATACTGCTGTCTCCAAGCATATCCAGCATATACTGTGGCTAATCCAATGCCGAGCATTATCATTGATAACATGGCTATTAATGCTAGCTTCCTCACTTCCCTTACACCCCCAATAAACACTTATTTTACAGTTTGATTTAAGGGATTCTTTGAAACATGTTTTCCATAGTTTAGTATGCGTTTCCCAACGTGGTGGAAAACATTATATTCAATTACAAATCTAGATTATTTTGGCGATGTGGTTTGGCTTTTAGGATGACTGTTTTCTCTGATAATTATGTTAGTCTTAGGAGTAGGGGTTGTTGGGCTCAGCATGGTTTTGGTGCGTTGCTAGAGTTTAGATTTGAGGATTTAAGTTTGAATGTGGTTTTTGATTGCGGCCCCTCCATGGATGTTGTTAAGCATAATTTGGATGTTTTGAAGCTTGATTTCAGTGGTGTTAATGCAATTTTCTTGAGTCATGGACATTACGATCATACTGGAGGGTTGATCGAGGTTGTTAAGCGTATTGGTAGGAGGATTCCAGTGTTGGTTCATCCGAAGACATTCTCCAATAGGTTTGCCAAGAGGGATCTTAGGGTTGTTGGAGTACCATTCAAGCCAAGCGATGTTGAGAGTGCTGGTGGAATAGTTGTTCCATGTAGGAATCCAGTTGATTTTGCTGGTAAAGTATTCCTTAGTGGTGAGATTGATAGGGTTAATGATTTTGAGAAGGTTGAGGGGTACTTCATTGAGGAGGATGGTAGACTCGTTGATGACAATATAATTGATGATAGAGCTTTAATAGCCAACTTAAATGGTGAATTCATAGTTTTGACTGGATGTGCACATTCAGGTTTAATCAACACATTGCATTACGCTATGAAGGAGTTTAATGCTAAGAAGTTTAAAGCCATAATTGGAGGCTTCCACCTTGAATCTGCACCAGATGAAAGAATTTCAAGAACTATAAGTGAGCTTAAGAAGATAGACTTCCAATACATCGTTCCAATGCACTGCACGGGGATTAAAATGATTGCAGCACTAATAAACAATTTCGGTGAGAAGGTGAAAATTCTAAGTGTAGGTGAAAGTTTAGAGCTAAAGTAAATTAAAAAATAATGATATTTTTATGAAACCTTTTTGTAGACGATATCCTTCTCCCTAACCCTCTGTGCAACTTTCAATCCAATAAGTTGTCCTGCCTCAGCTGATTCAACATTCTTATGTTGTATTTGCATGGATTCAACTGTTTGTTCAAAGTTTGTCGTAGTCCCCCTAATAACTATCCTATCTCCAACGGATAGTTTTGATGTAAGTTCAACTATGGCTACACTTATACGTGGATAGAAATGTATAACTCTACCAACATTTACAAGTTTTTCCTCAATCAAATGGGGTTCAACCAAATTCACTATTTCATTTTCAATAAATAAATTTTATGAGATTTTAATTCCCATGGCTCTTGGGCTATTATCGTAAACTTCCCTAACATTGAATATTAAGCATGGCCTGTTAGCCTTGGCTTTTGTTGGTGTATAGTGGAATGCGTCGTGAACTAAATTTACAAATTCATGATACTTCCCTTCTAAGTGCACTTCTACTTCACCGTGGATTTCGAAGCTTATGTTTGGGGGCATATAGTATAGTAGGCAAGCCTCCCTATTACTCTGAAGATTCATCCATGTGTGTTTTGAGGAATCTCCCTTGCCTACAGCCAATTCCAATGTGGCTATCTTAGTGAAATCCACCTTTTCATATGCTTCAGCTTCATCATCAAAATACAATACCTCCAGTAGCAACTTAACCCCCTCCATAGCATACTTCAATCTATCCATACCCTCTCCCCTCAAATAGTGCTCCCTCAACTTAACTAAAGCTTCATCAATGTAATTTTCCTTTAAAATAAATCCTGCACCCACAACTTTAGCGTTAACGAAAATCCTACCATCAATAATACTTGCAGTGGCAAGTATTGGGGTATGTCTCATCATATTGATGAAGAACATTGGGTCTTGGGTGA
>NZ_JANGFQ010000010.1:0-30633 GCF_024707025.1 Candidatus Culexarchaeum yellowstonense | reverse complement strand
ATGCTGAGATGATGAAAAAGGACGATACTTTGATTATTCAATTTCAAATTCTACAGACTTGGTTTGTGCCTTAAAGAATTGAATACATAACATTTATATATGTAACATTGTTACATATAGGCGATTAAAATGTGTAATGGGAGAGGCTGTGGATGCTGGCATGAATATCCAGAGCGGGGATGGATACAATTCCTCATAATGCGAATTCTCTATGAAAAGCCAATGCATGGCTACCAACTCCTAGAAGAAATTGAGAGTAGGAGTGAGGGATGCCACAAACTTGAGCCTGGCTCTATTTATACTCTCCTGAGGAGGATGGAGGAACGCGGCCTATTAGAGTCAAAATGGGAAAGGGGGGAGGGAGGGCTGGAAAGGCGTGTTTATAAGTTGACCAGTAAGGGTGTTGAAGCTCTGAAGATGGGATTGACATCAATAGTCAAGCGTAAGAGGCTGTTTGAAGACCTCATAAACTTCTATTATGAAAATTTTGAAAAACAGAAGGAAGGTGAGAAGGGAAATGTGTAAATGTTGCTATAAAATGCAAAGAGCAAATTGTCGTTTTAGGTGTGCAGAAACCACATTAGGAGGTCTTTATACATGGAGTACGCAATAACCGTCCAGGGATTGACAAAACGTTATGAGGATGTAACTGCAGTGGATCATATAAGCTTTGAAGTTAAGGAGGGGGAAATCTTCGGATTTCTAGGGCCAAATGGGGCTGGAAAGACTACGACTATCAGAATATTAACGTGTTTGATAAAGCCTGATGGTGGTAAGGCTTTTGTAGCCGGCTTTGATGTTTTGAAAGATCCCATTAAAGTGAAGCAACGCATTGGGGTTGTTCCGGAAATTTCAAACGTCTATGTGGATTTAACGGCATGGGAAAACTTGGTTTTAATAGGAAAGCTTTATGGTATGCCAATGCAAAAAGTTAGGGAGAACGCCACAAATCTACTGAAGGAGTTTGGATTATATGAGGTTAAGGATAAACTTGCCAGAGCCTTCTCCAAGGGGATGAGACAGAGACTCCTATTATGCATGGCTTTAGTTAACGATCCAGAAATTCTCTTCTTGGATGAGCCTACCTCTGGACTTGATGTTGAGAGTGCAAGAATTCTACGTGAAAAGATAATTAGTTATAATAGGGAGGGGAAGACGGTTTTCCTATCAACCCACAACATGGAGGAAGCAAACCAGCTCTGTCACAGAATAGCCGTAATAAACCATGGCCGTATAGCAGCCATAGATACACCTGAAAACCTCAGAGCTCAAAGTATGGAGCTCCAGTACATTGAAGTAGCCTTCAATAAAAACGTAAATGTAGAGGAATTTTCAAGAAATACAAGCGTTAATAAGGTTATGCCTGCAGGGAATAAAGTGCGCATATATACTGCTGATCCATCCACAGTAATAGAGGATCTAGTGGAGTATGCTAAAAGGAATAATCTGCGCATTTTAAGTTTAAACACCATGATGCCATCCCTAGAAGACGTATTCCTAAAACTCATAAGGGGGAAGGAGGTGACTGCCCGATGAGCAGTATTATAGAACAGTTTAAGCGTTCCTTAGCAGTAGCTGAAAAGAACATTAAAATATACTATTTAAAGGGACCTGTCCTAACCTTTGGACTTGTCTTTCCATTTTTCCTGGCATTAGCATACGTCATTGGACGAAATATACCGCTTAAAGAGATTTTACCAGGACTTGTTAGTATGACTGCATTCTTTACATCCACATCGGTTGGACCTTCAATTGTACCTTGGGAAACCCGTTCAAAAACACTTGAAAGACTTTTATGCTGTCCAGTTGCCCTATGGACAATTATGGTTGGGGATATGCTATCATCCTTTATCTTCGGCTTTGTCATATCAGTTATTCCGCTAGCCCTAACATTATACTTTGGAATTCAACCATTAAACTTCATAATCCTCCTCTTCGGATTGATAATTGCAAATCTATGCTTTGCAGCATTGAGCGTACTGCTTTCTGCTTATCCACCAACGGATATACCAGGCACAACAATGATGCTTTCATCCCTCGTCAAATTTCCACTAGTTTTCATAAGTGGGGTATTCATACCCATAGAGCAACTACCTCAATTGGGAATAGCCATAGCTTCAGTATCCCCATTAACATACTTCACAGACATGGTTAGGCAGCTTTTCATAAATAGGGGATTTTATCCATTGGGATTGGACTTCTTAGCGCTCATAGCCTTCACAGTGGTATTTATCTTCGCAGCGATAAAGCTACATGAGAAAACAATTATGCAACGGTTAAGTTAAAACCCTAAAATTAATTTCATTTTCCCCTTTAAAGACACTACCTTAGAAAGATGAAGTTTAATATTCTCTCACTACATGTTGTTTGTATGCTTCATATCCATATTTTAAGGCTTTCAGATTTACTTCTAATGCTTTCCCCTTAAATGTCTCTTTTAACGTGTTTTCTAGATCCGTTATTTCAATGTATTCTGATAGGGTTTCCGTTGCAATTAGTGATCCTAGGAGGACTATGTTTTCAGATATTTCGCTTCCAGCTTTTAATGCTAGATTCAACGCATCAACTACAATGTATTTCAGTTTTAGTCTCTCCAATTCAGTTATGATTTGGCTTTTTGTTGGGATTGTTTTTGCTGTTGGTGGTCTAATTATCCTATCGTTGACTATTAGTATGCTCTTCCGGTTGGCGTATTGTATGTATCTCAAAACTTCCATCATCTCTAATCCCACTATTGCATCCGCCATTCCAGTGCCAATTAATGGTGATTCAACATCCCCCATCCTCACATGTACAACTACACTTCCACCCCTCTGAGCCATACCATGAATTTCCGATGTTAGGGCTTTAATCCCCCTCCTTATGGCTGATGATGCCAGTATTCTACCCATGGTTAGTATCCCTTGACCCCCAACGCCAACTAATAATATGTTTTTGGATTTCATTTCAATCAACCCTCCAAACCTCCTCCCAATCCTTTGATGGTGTTTCCAATGGCTTTATTGCATTGAATGGGCATATCTGCATGCATACTGAGCATCCGAAGCATAGTAGTGGATCTATGCTAGCCTTCTTATCCGGCATTGGTGTTATTGCTGGGCATGAAAGCTGGTTGTAGCATATTCCGCAAGCTCTACATAAATCCGCATCAACAGCATATCTAGGTACACTTACACCTTTACGTCTAGCATTGGATACAACCATTAGTGTGCATGCTCTACGGGAATTCACCAGAGCCACAGCTCTATTCTCCAAGACAAACTTTATTGCCTTCATCAACCTCTCAATGGAATCCTTAACATTGAATGGATCTATGGTATCAACATACCTTACACCCACACCCCTAGCTATATCCTCTATCTTAACCTCCTCAGTTCTGGCTCCTGTGGCTGTGAAACCTGAACCTGGATGTGGCTGATGACCAGTCATAGCTGTAATCCTATTATCTAAGACCATTATGAGCATTGGAGACTTATTGTAAACAGAATTTATGAGGGCTGGTATACATGCATGATAAAATGTTGAATCACCCATAATTGCAGCTACAAATTGATTTGAAACATGAGCTAAACCGTTGGCTGAACCTATCCCACCACCCATCTCCAAAATTATATCTTGAACTCTAAATGGCTCATCAACACCCAAACTATAACAGCCAATATCACCTGCATAAACCACATCCCTAACCCCAGATTTAGCTAAAGCCCACTTCAACTCCAAGAATGATGCTCTATGTGGACAGCCAGCGCATAGTGTTGGAGGTCTAGCTGGAATCTCAATACTAAGCTTCAATGGGTTTAGGAAGTTTGATGGAACTGGAACATCCATGAACTTTGCTACACCATGGATCAATTTATCAATGTTTAGTTCGCCAATTAATGGTATGAAGTCTTTACCATGAATCCTACATTTAACCCCCTCCTCAAATGCCATTACCTTAACATCCCTCTCCAATATCGGTTCAAGCTCTTCAACCACTAGAGCCTCATCACACCTACCAAGAGCATCCATTATAAGCCTCCTAGGGGCTGGGACACTTGTGGATATCTTCAAAACATTCACCTTACCCTCAACCCCCAATATTTTCAGGCAATCCATCAAGTAGCCATAACCAGTCCCACAACATATTATGAGCTTCCTAGAACCATTATCAATGTACTTATTGAATGGGGAATAGTTAACCTCCTCACAAATTGAACGCCACTTCTCAATAAGCTTAACCCTAAGCTTCCTAGCATGGGCTGGCACAAGCGTAAATCTATCTGGATCCTTAACAAACCTCCCACTGGACTTAACACTTGGAACAGCATCAAACTTCACAGGTCCACTGGAATGGCTAACCCTAGTTGTAGATCTAAATATTACTGGATGCTTAAACTTTTCACTGAAATTGAAGGCGTATTTAACGAGCTCCTTAGCCTCCCATGGTGAGTAAGCTTCAAAGACCGGTATATATGCATGTAAACCATAATACCTATTATCCTGCTCATTCTGACTACTCCACATATCAGGATCCTCAGCACTAACAATTAGAAATCCAGCTTCAACACCAGTGTAAGCACTACTCATAAGAGCATCTGCAGCAACATTCAAACCCACATGCTTCATAGCAGTCAGAGATCTAACACCACAAAGAGATGCAGCATATGCAGATTCAAAGGCAACCTTCTCATTAACACTCCACTCAACATGGAAACCATAATGCTCAGCCACATCAGCAAGGGATTCCACAATCTCAGTGGATGGCGTTCCAGGGTAGGCTGCAGCAAACCCTAAACCAGCTTCAATAGCCCCCCTAGCAATAGCCTCATTACCCAACAACAATACAACACTACCAGGTGGATATAGAAGTGGATGCACCAAACTAAATTCACCAATAAAAGTCAATCTACCATATATGCCAACATAAATATAATGTTAACCATTAATGAGTTTAGAAGGTTAAACACTCACAGCACTCGTTTGAGCCACCTTAACCCTTGAAAGCATGGAATCTGAAGCTATGAAAAGTATTATAGATGCAACGAAATCCAACGGTGGAAGCAGTATACCCACAACATATATTACAGCTGAAATGAGGAATGCGGATTCTTTAAAATCACCATTTAACTTCACCAATAGGGAGACAAAACCAATCTTACCAACAATGAGAAGCAACACTCCTAAGAATATTAAGATTAAGCCTATCAGTGGGAGAATCCACCTAACCACAAAACCTATGATGAACATTAAACAAGCACCGAGATACCCAATCTTAACCATGGAAGATGATGTGGAATAACGTGCATTAAACTCTGAAAAACCACTCATGGAATCCATCAAATATACGAATATTGCAACTAGCAAAATTAAGGATCCAGCTAAACCCATAATCAAAAATAGAATAGATTCGGATAGTAAGGGGATGTTAAAAGCCCTCCTCACCATCATAAATCTCATGAAACCCAAGAACAAGCTGAAGCCAAGTAGGAGAGATGCAACAATGTATAATAAACTGTAATTCCTCAACCCCTTAAACCCTCTAATTAAACTCCTCCTCTCCAAATCACTGATAGCATCAAAACCTACAGACATACTCATCATCAACCAGCATAACAACATACAAACGATAATTTAAAGTTTCCCATAAATTAACCTTTACTAGATGCGGCTTCACTGAGCATTTCCCTAAGCTTATTTAAAGCTTTTGGATGAGCCACCATGGGCTTAAACCCTTCAGCCTCAATCTCCATGGCTAAACCCTCATCAATAACCACCCTAAGCTTATCAGATAAACCGAGATCCCTAAAAGCTTCAATTATAGCCGTAAGGGTTTCAGCACCATACCTAAAATATGCATAGAAGATTTTGTAGTTTGAAGCATGCTTCATCAAATATTTTTTAACCCTAATCTTTGTAACCTCAATATACTCCCTCTTAATCTCCTCAGTTTCAAGCCATTCAGGCCAATCATAGGATTGGAATGGATAATAGTTTATGAACTCGTATGGTATAACCCCGGGACTACTAACAGCAATCAAATGTATCCTTGGGAATATTGGGAGGCTATATATGGCATTTAGAATTGCCTTCCAAGTTTTAGATCTAGTGTAAGGCTTCCTATAAGCGCATGGAAGGAATAAGGCTATATCCTTAGATTTAGGTGGCTTATAGAATCGAACAATATAATCTTGCCAAACCTCATAATATGGATGGACAAGGTAATCGTGGCCAACGCCATGAAGGAATATTTGCTTCTCCCTTGGGAATTTCGGTATGAAATTTAAGTTATTGAAATCCAATTCAACCTTTGGATGCATACCCCACCCACCAACAAAACTCTTAAACTCCTCCTCATCAAATGGCCTCCAAGAACCATTAATCCAATCCTCCCAAAGCCTTGAACCAACATGTGGATAAGCATTAATGACCACAACGCTATCAGCTAAATCCAATGCAAGTTTAATGCTATCCTCAAATATGCGTTTATGAATTTCAGGATTGGAGTAGAGGTATGGATGACCATTAACAAGCAAATACAATCTAACTCCAAAACCATGCCCCCTCAAAACTTTAACAGCATTAACAACATCATCAACCCTCAACCCCTTACAATAATAATTTAACAGTATATTGTCATCTGCAAGCTCCAACCCAATAGCCACAGTAACCTTAACCTTACCGCTTAATAGAAGCTTCAACCTATCCTCAGTAATGTATTCAGGTCTAGACTCAACTATAAGCTCTTTAACACCGAAAGATTCACATAAACGAATAAACCATGAGACGAAATCATCCGGGAACTGTTTAGGGTCGAGGAAACTACCCGAGGAGAATACTTTGAGTAAATCTATTTCACCCTCCCTACGCTTAGAGCTAAGCATATTGAATATTCTACCCTTCAACTCATCCAATGAACACTCAACCCTACGCTTACCCCAACCACAAAAATAACATTTACCCCAACCACAACTACCATGCTCAAGAATTACACTAACAACCCTCTTAGACATAACAATTAAAGAGAGGATGAGGTTAAAGTTATATTTTGCTAAACCCAAACATTGACAACAACTATAAACGAAAGAAAGAATTATTATGGTAAAACACGATAATTGTTTGCATGAGCATTGAACTAGCATACTCGATAATATCGGTATCGATTGTTAGCATAGCATCACTTGTTGGCATATTAGCATTATCCATAAGGGAAGAAACACTACATAAAGTGTTGTTCATATTCCTTGGATTTAGTGGTGGAGCAATATTAGGTTCAGCCCTCCTAGATCTACTCCCAGAATCCATTGAACTAATTAGTGAAATTGGAAATGAATTTAACGTATTCATCTATATAACTATTGGATTCTTGACATTCTTCTTCATAGACAGATACGTTTATTGGTATCATGGCCATGGACATAAAAACGAGATTGAAGATGAATGTAAGATGAGAAGAAACGTTGAATTAAAAAGTCTAAGAGCACTTAACTTAATTGGAGACGCCATACACAATTTTATTGATGGAATGGTGATTTCAGTATCATACCTATATTCAATACCACTTGGAATAACGACAACAATTGCAGTACTCTTCCACGAAATACCGCAAGAAATTGGAGATATTGGACTACTAATTTACAGTGGATTAAAAACAACAAAAGCATTAATCTTAAACTTCATCTCAGCTTTAACAGCATTTATGGGTGTATTTATAGTTCAAATAACTTCATTAAAAATTGAAAACGTTAATGCAATTTTACTACCAATAGCTTGTGGAGGTTTCATTTATCTAGCAGCTTCAGAAATTATACCTGAAATGCAAAGGGAGAAAGATTTTGCAAAGGGGGTTGTACAATTTATCCTATTCATAATGGGTATAGCGATAATATTTATTATAGGTTTCATCTTCAAATAAAAGTGGGAAATAAAATACAAACTTCCTTAAACACAAATTAGATGATGGATAATTAAAAGTGGAATTATGTCTTGCTACTTCTCCCTCTCAACCTTTACAGCAGTACCATAAACTGAGAATGCTATGGCTATACCAGCGAAGAGATCGCTGGTTTCGAAATCTAATCCAATAACTGCATTGGCTCCAAGCCTCCTAGCCTTATCCACAAGTCTAAGGAGAGCCTCAGCCCTAGCCTTCTCAAACTCATGGGTTAACGCCGTAAGTTCACCGCCTATTAAAGCCTCTAAGGATGCTGCAAGCCTACCACCAAACCCCCTACTCCTAATAGTTAAACCATAAACTGGACCCAAAACCTCAACAATCCTATAACCGGGAATAGTGGGTGTTGTTGAAAGGAGTATCCCTCTCATCTTAGCTTCACAACTCTTCAAAAACTCCTCCAACTCAAGCTCTTCAGGACTTTTAGGTGGAGCTGCAACCCTCAAACCCTCATCAATCAACTTATCCCACCAAGAAAGATTTGATGAAGCAATCCTTATAGCTTCATCAAGAGACTTACCTGAGGAAACCAGCTTCTCCACTTCACCAACCTTAATTCCATTTTGATATGCAATCCTAATGAAAGCTTCAACCCTACTAACCCCCTTCTCAGCACAAAGCTTATTCATGTGGAAATTTAGAGTCCCACTCGGATTATGAGGATACTTTCTACTATAAATGTCAAATAAGCTATTAAAAACATCATCAAAACCACTAGACATAATTTTCACAAATCACTACTATTCTTTGTTAAATTTTAAAATTTACGATCAAAATTTATTTTTGAACTTGTCATTCATAGTGAAATTAAATTGCCTGATATATTGACTTCAAGTTATTTGAAAGTTTAAGCAATCCTACTTCCAACTTTAATTATTCTAAGAATGTTCAACAATGCAAGTAGAGTTATGCCATCATCACCAATAGCTACAGCAAACCATAGTGGTATTACACCAATAACTCCAAGTATTGCCAAAGTCAATTTAACACCTATAGTGAACACAATGTTTTGCTTAGCAATAGCCATGGTTTTGCGGCTTAGGAGAATTAAGTAGGGTATGAGGGTTAAACTATTTTTGACAAGAATTACATCAGCTGATTCTGAAGCTAAATCAACGCTTCCACCCATAGCTATACCAACATCTGATGCTGCAAGGGCAGGGGCATCATTAACTCCATCACCCACCATGGAGACAAAACCATACATCGATTTCATCTTCATAATTATGTCAAGTTTATCTTCAGGTAGCAATTCATAATAAACTTCATCTACACCAACAGTTTTAGCCACATTAATTGCCACATCCCCTCTGTCACCAGTTAATAAAACGACTTTCATACCCAAACGTTTCAGAAAATCTACAACTCTAACAGCGTCACTACGTATTTCATCAACAAAACATATTGAAGCTTTAATTTTACGGTTAATTGCCACATATATTGATGTGTGATCATCATCCAATAACAGACTATCCATATTATCACATACACAGGAATATTGTTTCATTAGATCTATATTTCCAACAAGAATTTCATCACCTTCAACATATCCAATCACACCCATACCTGGAAATTCCTTTACATCCCTAACATTAATTTTAGCGATATCTAGCCCTCTTGCAAAAGCTCCATTAACGATCGCTTTAGCTATTGGATGATTAGAAAATCTTTCAAGAGAAGCAGCATACATGAGTATTTTATCATCAGATTCATTTACAGCTCTAATCTTATGAATGGATGGAAAACCATACGTTAAAGTTCCTGTCTTGTCTAAAAGTACAGCTCTGATTTTGCTTAAATTCTCCACATAAATTCCACCTTTAACTATGGCCCCCCTCTTAGCTGCAACAGTTATAGCTGTAAATATTGTTGCTGGAATGGATATGATGAAAGCACTTGGACATGAAAGAACTATTAAAATAAGGGATTTGTATATCCAAGACTCCAATGAACCTCCAATGAGTCTCGGCCCAACTATAATTACAAGTAATGCAAAGGAAATTATTAGAGGAACGTAATATTTGGAAAATCTATCAATAAATCTGTTTATGGAAGCCTTCCTCCCCCTAGCATCCATAACCAACTTAACTATTCTAGAAACTAGAGTTTCCTCAACACCTCTATCAACAAGAACCTTTATAACACCACCAATATTCAATGCACCAGCATAAACCCTATCACCAGAATTCACCGAAACAGGATTAGACTCACCAGTAACTAGTGATAAATCTATTAGTGAACCACCCTCCACCACAACTCCATCAAGAGCCACCCTCTCTCCAGGCTTAACTAGGATAACCATACCTGGCAATACAGATTTAACATCCATATATGTTTCAGAACCATTAAAGATGACCCTTGCCTTATCTGGTATCAGGCTAGAAATGCTTTTAACAGTCTCGCGAGCCTTATCTTCAATATAACCTTCAAGAAACTCCGATAGGGAATACAAAGCTAGAACTATTACCGCTTCAAGGAATAAACCCAAATATAATGCACCAATAGCAGCCATAGCCATCAAAAATTCAACGGAAAATCTCCTATCATAAAGTAACTCCTTCAACCCCACTAAACCAATATAGAAGCTCACAAGAACGATAATTAAACAAGTTATGAACTGATTTAATGGCAAAGCTACTGATGAAAATGGAATATAAATTAGTGGACCTCCACCGAAAAATAAATCCAAAACCCCCGATAAAACCATTGTCAACAATAATGATGCAAAAACTATAATCCAAAATACCCCTTCAAACTCCAATAATCCATGACCACCATCTTCACGCATTTACACATCCCATAAAATGACGATTATAACAAGATATTAAAATTGTGCTATAAAAAACATAAAATGTATTACTACAATAATATATTTATAACTGAAAAATAATATATAGTGATGATGAAAATTGACTGTAATAAGCATAACAATACCCAACGACCTACTCAAAAAATTTGACGAATACATGAAGACTAGGGGGTACTATAGTAGATCAGAAGCATTTAGAGATGCCATTAGAAACTTAATGGCGGAAGCAGAAATAGCGAAGATGGAGGGAGGGAGAGTTATAACTACAATAATGATAACATATGATTATGAAAGGAGAGATGTGGATATGAAGCTAAGTGAAGTTAGACATGAATTCGACGACATAATAATAGAGAATATACATAGACATATAGATCACAAATATTGTTTAGAAATGTTCATTGCTGAAGGGGAAAACGACAAAATACTCAAATTGATTGGGAGAATTAGAGGGATGAGGGGGATACAGCAAGTAAAATCAATAATAATAACACTATGAGGACACCCGTCTCACATATCCCCGCAAACCATTCATCTTAGAAATTATCAAATCAATATTCCTCAACATAGATAAATCTCCAGACTCAACATAAACAGAAGCTACGGATGAAGCGTAAATGGCGGATTCAAGGAGTTTTCCCGTTGAAGAATATCCGTAGAGGAATGCGGATGTATATATGTCTCCAGCACCAGTCTCTTCAACAACATGCTTAACAATCGACGGTATATGATATGCTTCACCATCATGAAATATATAGCCCCCCTCCCCACCAAGAGTGAGTAAAACGATCACATTATATGTATTGCACATATGCATTCCAGCCTCCACGGGATCTTTGATTCCAGTGGCTACAGAAGCTTCAACACCATCACAGTGGACAACATCAACTTTTCCAAGCAATTCATCCATGAAGATTGGTTTAACAAGTTTAATTGAACCCTTCGAATCGAAGAATCTTAGAAAACCTTGTAGATCTATGGAAACCATTCTAGCTCTAGAGGAAATGTAATCCACAATTTCAGGAGAAACTTCACCAATCACAGAACCTACATGGATTATTGAATCTCCGCTAACAACTTCACGGACATCATCAATGAATATATCTTCACATCTACTTTTCAAGGATAAAAATCTCTTACCATCATCATACCTCAATGTGAAGGATGTTGTTGGGAAATCTGAGAATTTAACTCTGGAAATATCTAATCCAATCGAGTTTAAATGTTTCAGGTAGTCTTCTGGGAAATCCCTCCCAACCTTGGATATCAATTTGCAGTTCCAACCTAGAAGTTTGGCTGATATACATGAATAGTATGCTGTTCCACCAATACGCCTAATCAACCTCCCCCCTCTCATAATTTCATCGATGGTTAAATGCCCAATGACGTAGAGAAGACTTGACAAAAGTTATTCAACCCAATAAGTAATCTAAGCCATCAGTAAATAAAAACTTAAATGTAAACTTGCAAGCATAATTTGTATTATGAGTTTAGAGGAGAGAGTTCGTAGAATATCAGGATTGATAATAGGTAAATTGTTGAATGTGAAGAATGGTGAAAATTTATTAATTATTGCAGATGATAAGTCTGAAGCAATTATGGTTGAAGCATTATTCAAGGAAACCATAAGCATTGGAGGGACACCAATAATTTCAATTATACCAAGCAACTGGAAATCGCATACCACACTCCCAAAACCAGTTCAAGCAAGTTTGGAATATGCAAATGTGGTTATTGGATTAACTAGGGGGACAGCTGCACCATCATACGATCCAGAAGTTACTAGATTACTTAGGGAGAAGAGGATTAGGTACATGTCCATGGTCTTAAGATCATTGGATAACTTCATAAATGGAGCTGCACTGGCAGATTACGATGAAGTCTACGATTATGCGAAGAAACTTGCAAAGGCCATGCATGGTAATAGGATAAGGGTGAAAACGAAGCTTGGAACCAATATTGAAGCAGATATGGGTGGAGCTAGAATTATAATTGAAGCTGGATTTGCAATAAATCCCGGAGATTCAGCTGCATTCTCAGATGGAGAAGTATCATTCACACCATTGGAGGGAACTGCAAATGGAACCGTAATTGTCGATGGCCCAATAGCATATATCGGTAAACCCAGTGAACCATTAAAATTAGAAGTGAAAAATGGGAGAGTTTCAAGGGTTTACGGTGGGAGGGAAGCAGAACAGCTGGTTTATATGATGAGTAAAACGCAAAACCTTGATAACTTTGCAGAATTCGGTATAGGAGTTAATAGATATGCAAGGCTAAATGGGGATTGGCAAGAGGAGAAGAAGGCTTATGGAAATTTGCACATAGCTTTAGGGGACAACATATACTATGGTGGGAAAGTGAAATGCGATATACATATGGATATGGTGATATACAAGCCAACTGTGGAAGTTGATGGTAGAATCATAGTTGATGAGGGAAAGTTAATCCTTATAGAATAGCTTCCTATGCCTCAAAACCTTACCAGGCTTCGCCCCAGTATGCCTACCCCTATCCACAACGATCACACCATTAACAATAACATACTCCACACCCACAGGGAATACTTGTGGATTATAATAGGTTGATAGATCGCTAATCCTATTATAATCGAATATGCATATGTCAGCTTGAAATCCAACTCTTATAAGCCCCCTATCATGAATATTCAATCTAGAAGCAGGTAGGGAGGTCATCTTCATAATAGCCGTTTCCAAACTCATAATTTTATCACCACGATCATAAAGCAACTCACTCCTAGATTCACCCCTAACATACTTCCTAATAACCATTGGGAATGTGGAGTAACTCCTCGGGTGACCACCCTCCCTCACCAACACCCCACGTGGCGCCAGAGCATAACCATCTGATCCCACCATGGAATATGGACTTACAGCAACATTCCTAATATCATTCTCATCATAATAGAATCCAATGATACTTCCACTCAAATTCTCCTCCAATAGTATATCGAAGTAAGCTTCAAACGGATCTTTACCCCTTAATCTGGCAATTTCATCAAAACTTTTACCTATAAGATCTTTATTCACATTACATTCGCTCAAGAATATCATATTCCACAACCCCCTCTTAACCAATCCACAAGGCCCTGGACCTGGAATAGGTTCCCTAATCATATCCTCCCTAATTTTAACGCGGGTAACTGGATCCTTCAACCTCTCAATAATCTTCTCGAAACCACCCTCCTGAGCCCATGCTGGAAGCAATGCACTGAGACTAGTTGAACCTGCAGTGTAGGGGTGGAAGTCACATGCAACATCCAACCCCTTACCACGGGCATCTTCAATCATCTTTAAAGTTTCCACAGACTTACCGTAAGCTCCAATCTTAGGTGGATGATGCGACAATTGAAGCCTAACACCAGATTTCTCAGCAATATATAAGGCTTCGGAAACAGCTTCAATTATTGTTTCACGCTCCCCCCTAATGTGCGTGGCATATAAACCATTATATTCAGCCACAACTCTGCAGAGTTCCACAAGTTCATCGGTTTTAGCAAATCTTCCAGGGGCATATACAAGACCACTAGACATCCCAAAGGCTCCATCTTCAAGTGAATCCCTTAATAGAAGCTTCATCTCCTCCAATTCACTTAAAGTTGGTTCACGGGCTTCAAAACCCATAACACAAGATCTTATCTGCCCATGACCCACAAGCATTGCAACATTAACGGAAACACCTCTACGCTCCATAAATGAGAGGTACTCCCCAACACTACTCCACTCAAGATTCAAATTGTACTCTGCAAGTCTCCTCCGCATACGCTTAACAGCAAAATCGCCAACCACAGGGGCTGCAGAACTACCACAATTACCCACAACCTCCAATGTAACCCCCTGCATAACCTTACTCTCAGCCAAAGGATCTACAAGTAGGGTGACATCCGAGTGACTGTGGATATCAATGAATCCAGGAGCAACTATTAATCCACTTGCATCTATAACCCTTTCAGCATTGAAATATTCATGGCGTGATATAGCAGATATCCTCCCATCCTCAATTGCAATATTAGCTTTAAACCAAGGATTACCAGAACCATCAACAATAATACCATTCAATATAGCAATTTCATAAATGTGGTTACTCATGATAAATTATGTGGGATGATGTTACTAATAAATTTGAAGCTTAATTCAATACATGCCAACTACTTCTTCTTCCATGGATTCTCATTCGTAATTATTCCGCAATGCTTACATTGCCAATAATATTCTAAGCCAATAATCCTACCATTCTTATCTGTTATATACTTTGGATGCCTAATCCATTCATGCACACACTTCTTACTAGACTTGGACATCATGAACCACCATGATTTATACAATCCTACATGATATGGGAGACTTAAATATTTTTTGGTTTAGAAAATTTTTGTTATTATACTCATTAAAACTTGAGTTATTATTGAAGTTGCCATAATCCCAGTGGCCACCATACTCCCCTTATCCCTAAAGAATTCCTTACCAAACCTCCTATCAGTATACCACCTGATCAATCCACCAATACCCATGGGGATTATGTAGTGTGGCGGTAGCAGCATACCCATGGCAACCCCGAACATGGAAATAGGGGTGAACAATTCCAGTAAAGCGCCCAATATGCCTCCACAAATAAATGTGACTGGATCGATCACTGCAGAGATATTCCCACTAACAAGCATACTGTAATATGCCTTCAACTGTATGAAGGATATTGCTGGCATGAGTGGAGTCCCGAAACCCAAATAAATCCATAAAACCAAGACTAGAATTATGCTTGAAATGAATGTTGGAATCCAGCCTACAATCTTAGCCTTAATAATATCACTCCATGAAACATCAAACTTATCAGCATACTTATAATATGAAACAGTCCCCTCAATTATACCAGAAACAGGTTTAAAGAATCCTGAAGTTAGATAAGCGGGATAATCCCTATAACCAAAACTGAACATTGGCAGATCATAGAGCAATATCCCCATCATACCCATACTCATACCAGTCTCACCAGACATCCTAGCCATAGTTATACACTCGATAAAACCTCCTAAAATGAACATGTAAGCAACGAAAATTGTGAATACATATGGAGGTAGAGGGGCTAATGGATTCAAAACCCAAGCCATAACAAGAGATGAGGAGAAGGTTGCTAAAAATACTGTTAGAAAACGCTTGTTACGAAGAAGGAAGTATAGTAAGATCTTATATAGTTGGAGGTATCCAATCCTCCCATCATCAGATTTAACATTACCCCTAGATTTAAAGCCCCTAACAAAAACAAGCAAGGAGAGAAGGCCTCCACCCAACAACAATATTCCAAGGGATGGAGATATGGAAAAAGCAAATAGGAGACTATTATATGATGCCATGGGATCAATGGATGGTTTAAAAACTCCACGTGAAGCGAGAATTGGTGATAAAACAAGGTAAGTTATCATCCCAGAAAGCATTAAACTTAGAGATACATCAGCATTAATTATATATCCAATAGTTAAAAAGCTTAAATTAAGCGATAATGCCATGATCATACCATAAGGTAGTATTGGAGTTAGATTTATTGTAGTGAAATCATAACCCCAAAATAATGGTAAGTACTGTAGGAATGTTACTATGAATCCAATTAAAGCAGACCAACCAACTATCCTAGCATGAGTGCCACCCCTTAAGCATACATCAACAAGATTCGCTACAACAGCAGTCTGAGGCCACACCATACGCCTATCAGATACAAAGATATCTTTAAAAGCATATGCAAAAATCAATCCACCCACACAGGATACCACAGTTCCAATCGAGAAGAATATTATTGGCGGGATAAGGGATTTGAAATCAATAAATCTATTTATAATGGAATTCATTGATGGAGCAAGCCAACTTGGAAAAACAACACCCTCCTTCTCCATCAAATATATAATGAAGCCAATGGTCTGATAGAGAGCCATACTGGATGAACTTGCAATCAAAACTATAGACAACTCCCGCCTACTAGAACCCCCACCCAATTTATGGAAGAATGCATATGCAATGGCAACAGCAACAGCCCCAAAACCAAAACCCATACCAAAATTTATTCCAAGATAACCATTTATGAAACTAAAAAGCACAGCTAAAAATATGCTTAAAACAATTGACCTAAAAGTTAAACCACCAAACTCACGCACCATACGAATCACCATAAGATAAACTCACACATACTACATTACTGAAGCATCTATTACAAAGGTAAGTTTTAAAGTTAAAGCACATTTGGAAGTCACCACCAGTAACCACAACATGTAAAGGAGTATTCTAGATATGTGAATATTAACTTTCCCATGAATATTTAAACAATAAATGGACAAAAGTAGAATATATGGAACTTTACACCTTTTCAATGTATAAACACTTCAATATGAGAAGTATAAGTTCAAATTGATTTGCTTAGCATACCTAGTTAAATCATCCTTCAACGAATTATAAAACCTTAAATAACTATAATTATGTAATAGTATTTCCTCAAATTGCTTGATCAATTCTTCAGGCAAGAGAGGTGACAATTTATTTATGAGTTCATGGGGGTTTCCATGAATGTTAAATTTATCAACAACAACGTAATCCACTCCAATGGAGGAAAGTTCATCCATTAAATTGTAAGCTAAATCCTTATTTATAGGCATGAAAGGTGCTATGAAAGCATAAGATTTAACCCCAGAATTACATATATCCCTTAAGGCTCGAAGTCTATCAGTAATTGATGGAGCTTTAGGCTCAAATTTAACCCTCAACGATTCATCTAGATTTGTGAATGAGAAACCAACATGAGCATTCTTAAGCCTCAATATAACATCCAAATCCCTAACCACAAGTGGAGACTTGGTTAAGATATAGATTTCCAAGCTACTCTTAACAAGCAATTCAAGCAATCTACGTGTTACCATAAACTTCCCCTCAAGAGGCTGATATGGATCTGTAATACTACTAATGAGAACACTCCCCACAGGATTACGCTTCAATTCCCTAGACAATATCCTTGGAGCATTAATTTTAACATAAACATAATCCCCCCAACTCAACCCACTAAACCTACGACCAACATAAAATGGGGAATAACAATACCTACATGCATGTTCACAGCCAACATAGGGGTTTATCGAGTAATCAATATCATAAAGTGAACTCCTACTCAAAACAGTTCTACAATAAACTTCTCCAATCTTCAACTAAATCCACAAACATATATTCTTGGGAGACAAATTTATTTATGTTGACATCGTAAATTGGGATATTGAGAAATGAAGGAAGATACTGAGAAGAAGAGGTTTGTGAAGAAGGTTAAGAGGAAGATACCTTGGATAGAGCACATAATAGAGAATTATGAAGATGCATTAGACCTAAACATACTAAATCAAGAGGTAAGTGTGAGAAGTAGAAACATAAATTTATGTATATACTGTAGGGGTGGCCGCAACCTCTGTGGGAAACCATTATGCCCAATAATGCTAAAATTACGCTCATATCTAAAGGTGAGAGACAATATACGTAGAGAAAGCTTGGAAGGGTCGTCGCCACCAGCAGTATTCGTTGGAAGATATGGATACCCAAACGTTCAAGTAGGCCCCCTAATCCCACCAATAATGGGGGATACTGAAGTCTACGATCACCCAGAAAGATGGATCGACATGAGCATCGAAGAGATAATTGACATTAGACTACAATTGATTAGGGGGAGATTCCCAGTAAACGTTAAGAAGATGAATCACTCAAACAAAAACCTTGAAGCAACAAGGGAAATGGCATTATCAAGCAAACCAGTAGATGCAGAAGTAGAGTTCACAAAACC
This sequence comes from Candidatus Culexarchaeum yellowstonense, assembly GCF_024707025.1. Taxonomy (NCBI): domain Archaea; kingdom Thermoproteati; phylum Candidatus Culexarchaeota; class Candidatus Culexarchaeia; order Candidatus Culexarchaeles; family Candidatus Culexarchaeaceae; genus Candidatus Culexarchaeum; species Candidatus Culexarchaeum yellowstonense. The sequence continues at coordinate 12,073 of NZ_JANGFQ010000010.1, read as the reverse complement.
CCCTGGAAGCAGGATACTATTGGATGATGAAGTTCAACCCATGGGTCCATCAGCACCAATAAACAAAATATTGGTATCAAGTGTAAAGGTTAATCCAATAATTGAAAGAGTATACTACGACTACGATTTAAAAGCTTCTGAAGCTTTGATGAAGCTATTCACAAACAGTATACCAGTAAGCAGTATGCAGAGGGTGCTAAGTGTAGGAGCACTTGGAATTGGTATTGAGAGGAGGATGGTTCCAACAAGGTGGAGTATAACAGCCGTTGATAGCACAATATCTAGAAGGCTTAGAGATGAAATTGTTAAGAGGAACCCATTGATAAATGAGTATAGAGTGTATGAGTCAGATCTACTTGGAAATAGGTTCATAGCAATAATGATTCCAGAGAAGTGGCAGTATGAGTTCATCGAGGTATGGTATCCTGGAACCGCATGGAATCAAGATCAAAGCATGATCGCTATAGGTGGAGATTATGAACCATATTGGGGGAGAACAACATACGCTGAGATTGGAGGATGCTACTATGCAGCAAGATTAGCCACAACAGAACATCTTGAGAAGGAGGGGAGGCAAGCTGCAACACTAATAGTTAGGGAAGCATATCCAGAATACATACTCCCACTGGGAGTTTGGGTTGTTAGGGAGGGTGTTAGGAAAGCCTACAGAAATAAGCCTTTAAAATTCAATACCCTTGAAGAAGCATTAAATTATGCTTCAAGTAGATTGAAGGTTAAAAGCACATATTGGATGGGTGAGAGCAAACTACTTAGGGAAATAATCAAACAGAAGAGGATAACAGACTACATTACACGAACACCCTGAACATTCAAATTAATAACGATATCCACAATCTTCATTAAATTCATGGTAACTTCACGTTCATTAATGGAAATACCCGTGGAGAATTTATCTTCAATGAAACCATCAAAATACGCATTTGCAATAAATGTTTTACACAATTTCATAGCATCAACAATTAAACCCAAATCACCAACATGAAAATACAAACTTAAATCATTTATCACAAGTATATCGCTTGGATCATCAATGAAAAGTTTAATAGCATCCCCACATCTCCCCCTATTCATATTAGCATACATCAAAACCTCATCCCTACACTTACCAAGAATTCTCGGAGGAATAGTTTCCACTGGAATATACATTCTAACAAGTTTTGGATTAAAAGAGTAATCAGTAAACTTTCCACCAACCCTCCTACCACAATGCAACATAATGTTGGGGGCGAAATCAAGAATAGATATACGCCCACCAAAACCAAGATCAATTAATCCATATACGATTTTAAGCGTTAGAACTGTCTTGCCTGAACCAACATCACCTACTATTAAAACCCTCTTACCAAGAAGATTAGCAACATCAAACATGAGCAACCACCAACAATAATTTTGAGTTAGTTGAATCTATATAGGTATGCATATGAAATAACAATAGTAATAATGTTTAAATATAAACACAAATTACAGTTAGCCGATGGGGGTTATGATGAGAAAGAATAAGGGGGCATTAAATGTGAAAAGCATAGTTTTAACAGCAATACTATCAGCGCTATCAATAATCTTAGGATATTTCAGTATACCAGTGGGGGTTATGAAGATTCTACCATTCCAACACATGATGAACGGCATTGCTGGAATAATAGTAGGCCCAGTATACGCTGCAATTGCAGCCACAATAACAGGTATAGCCAGAAACATTCTCGGAACAGGAACAATATTCGCATTTCCTGGCGGAATTCCCGGAGCTATAGTAGTTGGATTAGCATACAAAATTATTAAACGCGACGAAGCAGCACTATTAGAACCCATTGGAACATTCATCGGAGCATTAATAAGCCCAATAATAGCGGGAATAGCCCTTGGAAAAACCATGGATGCAATTGCATTCATAATACCATTCATGGCAAGTAGTATACCAGGATCGATTACTGGATACATAATAATAAAATTGTTAAAGAAGAGGGGGATACTCAAAAAAATACCAAACCATTATAACGCTAACATCACCAAAACATAATATTGAAAGTTTCATGAAATGTGAAAGCATTACATGGAAGTTCAATATTTATGTATTAAAGCACCTAACAATGTCCTTCATCCCATATAAAATTACCACAAAAATTCAAGCGAAGTATGGCAAAACTAAATAAATAATTGTTGGGGGTTCCTAAGATAGTTTTATGGGAATAGCCTTTAGTTTTTACCTTCACTCTTCTGTGGGGCTTCTGTTTTAGATTTCAAAAGTCTATCATAACATATGCTGGAAACCTTCTCTAAAATCTCCACAACCTTGTTTGGCTCATTGGTGTATAGCCATAGAATTGATCTCCTACCCTTCCTCAAACTAACAAAGCTATGCCTTAAGTTTACTTGGAATTTATATTCAGGGGTTATCTCAAGCCTTCTACCCTTATTATCCACAACAGCTCTATCAGTTATTTTGTAGACAGCAAAGGTTGGTATGAATGGGTATGGGGAAAACCACATAACTATAAAGACCACTATCATAGCTAAAACATCTATGAATAGGAATAATATGAATGCCAATGCAAAGTAGAAGGATAGTAGCCCTATAGCTCTCAAGCGCCTATAATTCCTATCATTAACGCTAAGTTCAGTGGCATCAGTTTCATATAAAACCTCCTCCTTCTCCTCAACCTCTTCATCAACCTTTGAAGTTTCACTATCCTTAGATTCATCTGACAAAATAGATCCCAAAACCTTATTGGATTAACAGATATAAATAGTATACCATACCAGCAACTTGATGTATTAAATTATGCTTAAGGATCCCTTCACCACGCCAGCCTTAACCCTCTCATCATCTGATGATTGGAAGAGGTATTTAACCAATCCCATTTCCTCAGGGGATAATTGTCTACCTCTACGAAGATAAACTCTACGCATAGTTTCCAATGCAGATTCCAATTTAAGCTCGTAAGACTTCCCAACAAGAGCTTTTGAGTATATTGTGAATGGGGGGACATCTTCATAAACATATCCAAAGAGATGTGAAAAGATGCCTATACGTTTACCAGCAAATATTCCACAATTAATTGATGTTTTAACATGATCACCTATGAAGCTTCCAAGCTTATTCAAACCGGAATCAACTATTGAACCCCCAATTTTAACACGTATATTCCCATAAGTATTCTTCAAATCACTTGTAACTGTGAAAGCTGCTAGATTAACCCATTCACAAACATATGAGTGACCAACAAAACTTGGGTGATACATGTTCACATATCCATGCAATACTGATGCTTCAACTTCCCCTCCAACCCTACAATTAAATCCAATATTGCTCCCAGATCTAATTCTAGCTCCAGACAATATTATTGTGTTATCGCCAATATATGAGGGCCCCTCAATCCTGCAGGGTCCAAGGACATTTACATTACGACCAATATATACAGGTCCACCTCTAACGTCAATGTTAACGTTACCCTCAACCCTAGAGCCTTCACCAACATACAAATTCGATTTAGACCCGTAAACTATCGTATGATCATCCAATTCACCATTAACACCACGTACCGTAAACCCCTCTTTAATGAGATCTTCATTCAACAAGATAATATCCCAAAGATTCTTTATGAGCATACCACCAACATCATACACACTACATTCTCCACGGAGAGTTTTGAGAGTATCTGACCTTACAACGCCATCATGGAATTTGGGGAGAATATCTTCAAGCAGGCTTCCACGAACCTTAACTGCAACAATCTCACCACCATCAAAAAGCATAAAAGGCGTATTCTTAGCTGCAAGTGATGATATCAAATTCAAATTCTTAGCCTTTGGAATCAATCTGGAATTAACCATTAAAACATCATCAAAATCATCAATACAATTAACCTTCAAACCACCAAACCTAACCTTCAAAACATCAACAAGATAACTCCTAACATAAAGGATAACCTCAGAATTAAAGAATTTTGAAACAGCTTCAAAAATGCTGTGAAAACCAAGCCTCAACTCTGCAACAGCCCTCATAGAAACCAGTGGATCGAGAATTTTATGAAATTCATCTTCAAACAATAAAATCCTCATAAACACCAATCCAATAAATAATAGCAAAACAAGATAAAAGGATTCCTAGTTGAGGAGGATCAATTAGCCATAACATGTTTAGGAAACTACCAGAAGAACATCAATTTCAAAACCATTAGAGAGCAGGATATTCAGTGACTTTTAAACTTATAGAAATTAAAATTCTAAATATTTATAAGCAATTAGAACCTATACTTCTAACAATGAAAGAGTTAATTTTAAAGCAGAACCCCTGGTGGATTGGAGGGGAAGATTATGATATAAGGAAATGGGAGGGTATGAAGGTAAAATGGATTCCAGAATGGATAAAGCAAGTATCCCTCCAACCATACTCCCTAAACTTCATAATAGGTCCAAGACAGGTGGGTAAAACCACAGGAATAAAACTCTTAATAAGAGAACTCTTAAGGGAGGGGAAACCGGAAAGGATATTCTACTTTGATTGTACAATTTTAACTGATGCAGATAGTCTAAGGAGAGTCCTAGATGAATACATGAAGATGAGGGAAGGTGAAGGTGTAAAGAGCTCATTCATATTCCTAGATGAAGTAACAGCAGTTAATGGGTGGTGGAGGATAATTAAAAGCTATATTGATATGGGGATTTTCAAAAATGACGTCATAACTGTGAGTGGTTCTTCATCAATAAAACTTAAAGGTGAAGTGGAACTCTTCCCCGGGAGAAGGGGGTATGGAAAGGACATCCTCGTTTCACCTCTATCATTTAGAGAATTCTTAAAGATAAGAGGCATTAACGTTGAGAGCTGTGGGGAAATTGAGAAAGACATGAATAGTCTCTGGAAAGTTAATGATAAGATAAGGGGGGAATTTGAAAACTACATTAAACATGGAGGATTCCCAATATCCATAAATGAAATACCAGTAGCAGAAGTGCAGTTAATCTATTCCATTGAAAGTGAAATATTGAGAGCTGAGAGAAGATTAGAATTAACAAAGGCAATAATAGCCAGTATAATGGGGAAAGCCCCCTCACCAATCTCCTTCTCAACAATTGGTAGAGATGTTGGAGTTTCATATAAAACAGTTCAAGAATACATTGAAATGCTACAAAACCTCTTCATCCTAGACATGGCGCTCTTCAAAGATAATGGAGTGAAATGGAGGAAGGAGAGGAAATTCTTCTTTGAAGATCCATTCCTAGCTAAAACATTAAGCATATGGACTGGTGAGAATTATCTTGAAAGCGCATTCTACGAATGGATAGTTCAATCACATTTGAAAAGGAGATTTGGATCAGTTTACTATTTCAGGAATGGATTTGAAATTGATTGCATTGCCAATGGAATTAAAGTTGAAGTTAAAATTGGGAAGCCTCATAGGAGGTATCCAAAGGGCATTTTAATCTTAGATCCAGAAAACATACACTTATTCCTAGCAGTATTATGAAAAATCCATGTAAACAATTGAATCAAACACTTTAAAACCATGGAAATAGATAGATAATATTGACTGTAGTTTAGGGAAGGGTGCATTAAATTTGAGTAGTAGGATAGTGTTCATTGGACATGTTTCAATGGATAAAGTGAAGAATATCTATGGTGAAAGGGAGCAACCTGGAGGGGCAGCACTATATGCAGCTATAGCTGCAAAAACATTGTATGAAGATGTTGGGATAATATCTGCAATAGGGAAAGACTACAAGTATAAGGATGTACTGAAAATATTCAGTAATAGGGTTATAAAGGAGGTTAAAGTTCCATCAACATACTTCGAAATAAACTATGATGAGAAATGGAATGCAAATTATGTAAAAGCGAGGATAGGTGCTGGAAGATATGTTAAAGCTGAAACTATACCAGTAAACTGGATGACTAGGAAAACCCTATTCCACATTGCACCAATGACTCCAAGCAAAGTTGAAAGGATAATTGACAAGATTAAGAGGTATACCCCAAAATCAATGATATCAGTAAATAGTTGGGATGGATATATGAAGGATGGAAAGCAAAGGAAGCATTTAATCAGCATAATGGGGAAAGTTGACATAATGGTTTTGAATGAATCTGAGGCAAAACTCCTCGCAAGAACAGACACATTAACCCAAGCATTAAATCTATTGAAATGCAAAATGCTTGTGGTAACTTTAGGGTCACTTGGAGCTATAGTGAAGATAAATGGGGAAAGCATAATGATACCAGCACTGACAGGCATGAACCTAAGGATAATGGATACAACTGGAGCTGGGGATACATGGTGTGGAGCATTCCTAGCGGCATACAAGATCACTGGAGACGTAACGAAATCAACAATTACAGCATCATTAATAGCCACAATAAAATGTACTGGATGGGGGTTTGAGGAATTATTGAAATTGAAGTTTCACTCAATAGATGATGTTGCAAAATACGTGTTAAAGCTTAAGGAGAAACCTAAACAGAGGAGTTTAATTGAATACTTCAAGAGGAGTTAAGATTTAAGCTTCCCATAAATACGCCAAAGCTCATCAACAACAGGCTCAGAAACATCCAAAACAGATCCATCACCCTTAACTAGCTTCCAACCAAACTCTCTACAGGTAAATCTCCCAATAATTGAAGCCTTAATCCCATTATCCATCAAAACATTAACAATGGATTCAGCGTAATCTGGTTTAGCTGAAATTAAAAGTGCACCGGAACTTATGGTTTTCAAAGGATCCACATCAAGAGCTTCACATATAATTTTAGTTTCCTCATTAACTATGACTTTATCCTCATATAATACGAAGCCTAGAGAGGAGGCTTGGGCCATCTCTTGAACACCACCAAGAACCCCTCCCTCCGTTGGATCATGCATGGAATTAACTCCACCAACACTCATAGCCAACTGTGCATCTTTCAAAACACTGAGCAAATGGATGTAGTTCAAAGCCCTATCAATGACATCTTTTGAAACTTTACCTATGAGTAGATCGTAGAATTCATTGGCAAATATGAATGTCCCCTCAATACATGCACCCTTACTCAAAATTATTAGGTCACCAGGCTTTGCACCACCAGTAGTCACAACCCTCCCCTTTAAAGCTTCACCAAAAGCTGTGGATATGAGTATTGGCCTATCAAGTTTAGGGGTAACCTCAGTATGACCACACACAATCATAACGCCAAGCCTTTTAGCAGCATCATCAATCTCCCTAGTTATGGAGTCAAGTAGATTTTCATCGAATTGTTCTGGTAGAAGTATGACCATGGAAATCCATTTAGGAATAGCCCCTCTAACAGCCACATCATTGGTGCTAACGCAAATTGAAAGCCAACCAATATGCTTAGATGCTCCAGTAATGGGATCCGAATGAACCACCAAAACCTTATCCCCAAAATCAATTATAGCCGCATCTTCACCAATAGATGGCTTAACCAAAACCCTCTCATCAATGATGCCAATTCTACCAAAAACGTACTTCTCAAGAAGACTTGGTGGAACTTTCCCAAGATAACCCAAATTCAACCACCAACCATAATACCACGTCTACCAATACCAACACATATCATAGAGGAAACTATTAAACCTATAAGCATCTGCATAAAATTGAATGGAACCTCAACCAATGCAGCCCAACCATAAGATAAAACGTAAAACTCGTAGAGGAAGTAGCCTAAAATCATGATTGATCCCCCAACCAGACAAGATAAAGCCATGTAAAGATAACGTAAATCAACCTTAACATAAACGTAAATGAAGATTATGAGTAGAAGAATTGATGAAAAAATCCAAAATATACTTGGAATACCAACATTCACAGTCCCATAACCTAGAATGGGGAATCCAAAGGAGAATTCAGACGATCCAGAATAGTAATTTAATCCCACATATAGGAGGGAGGAGAATAGGATTATTGCAATTATTGATGATGAAACCAAACCAGTAAAGTTACGTTTAAACCTTAATCTATTAAGAAGTGAATATACGAGGCCAACGGCAAACCCCTCCAAACCCTTAATAATTAATGTTCCGGGGGCATACCAAAAGTATCCTAGAAGAATATCAGCCATAGCTGACCCCAACCCTCCAGCAAAAGCTCCAACAATTGGACCGAAAAGGATAGCTGAAACATAAACTCCAATTTCACCAAAATTGAAGTATCCATGAGTCTCATAAATGTACAGTTGAAACATCGACGTCAATATACAAGTTAATGCAGCCATAAACCCAATAGTTGAAACACGCTTAGCCAAAGACATAACCATACACTCATAAATGGATTATCCTATATGTATATAAAGGTTAAACTAAATATAGGCCTATATATTCAGAAAGCTCAAACATTAAGAAATGAAAGCTTTATAAATTCAACCCATCACAAATTTATAGTAAAGCGCATTAAAGAGTGATTAATATGAGTAAATGCGGAAAGAAGAAAAAGAAGGAAGAGGAAAAGAAGAAGTAGGGTATGGCCATCGTTGAAGACCAAAATAAACTCTAAACTTTTTTCCCTCTCCAAAGCTTACCAATCGGATAGAAGTCATCTGGAACATTATGGTATTCAAGTATCGTTAAATCTGCTGGTCCCAATCCAGGTGAATCGATGGGGTAATCGAGGGCTACAACACTATCCCAGAAAGCTCTATGATGAATTCTATCCTTCAAAACAATGATATCCTTCAATCTAGGCTCAATGCCAAGAGCTTTAAACCCTTGATCATCCATTGGTGCTCTAAGCCTCTTGGATATTATTACATGTCTACCTTCACCCATATCTATCAGTGCAACTAAGTCTTCATGAACCCGTCTACCCCGACCCATGGGTCCAACCAATGTATATTCGATGGGACCTATGAATTCAAGTTTACCGCTAATTTCAACGGGTTCACCGGAAATTGGGTGAGCCCACCCTCCAATCTTAATTTTAACGTGATCTCCAATTTTCGCATTATTCTTTAACCATTCCAAAGCTTTGGGGTCAGCTATACCGCCAATAACGAAGTTTTTAGCCCCTTGAGAAATCAATTCCCTCAAAACATGAGTTCCATCACCAATTCTATCGCTATGTTCAGCTATGAGTATGGGTTTAACGCCACTATTCACAAGCCTTAAAACTTCAGCAACCCCCTCCCTAGGCTTGGGTATGGGCTTCGTAAACTCGTGACGTAAACTCCATATGAGATCTGAAATATCTTGAGCAGCCCTCTCAGCTAAATCCCTATCACCATTAGTTACAACGAAAACTGAAGCTCCTATATCTGGAACGTCAGCATAAGCATAACCGGCAGCCACAGATGCACAGTAAACCCCCTTAGCTTCCCACTCCCTACAACGATCATAAACGAGCTTCATGGGAGGACGATCTGTCGCCTGATATATACTTGCAGTTACAAGTTTAGGTTTACGGAAAGCCATAACTGGTTTGAATTCACCTCTAATGGTTTTAACCATACATCTAGCTGCAATGATACCTATATCCTCAGAATCCACATGTGGATATGTTTTGAGAATGAAAACTGCATCAGCAACTTCAGCCAATTCATGATCTTCATTGGCATGTAAATCCAATGTAACCATTATTGGTATACTCCCCACAACACTCCTAACACGCCTAACAATCTCAGCTTCAGGTTTCGGAACCCCCTCCACAGCCATAGCCCCATGAAGCGCCAATAGAACACCATCAAATGGACCTGAATTTTTAAGGCCATCCAAAATTTCACCCACAATCCTATCAAAAGCATCTAGCGTTATCCATCCACTATAACCAGTTGCACTCGTCTGACCTGCAACCAATATCCCAACAAGCTCAGCCCCCTCCTCCTCAGCAACCTTCATGAAACCACGAATATAATTTGGATGCGTCTTAGCATGCTCAAATATGGCATTACCCCTAACAATGAAATCCTTGAACATATCATAAGTGGTTTTAACTGGAACAAAAGTGCATGTTTCATGTGAGAAACTTGCCACAGCAATCCTCAAAGAGAATCACCAAAACTATTTGGAAAACCATGTAATTAAAGGTTTGGATTCACAGGTAAATTGAACAGTAAACTTATCTAAAACGCCCATATAAATTGATTTGTATGATTAAAGCGATAAATGTTAAGAGTAGGGGGAGAGTTGAATTCATAGACATAACAGATATAATCAATAATGCAATTAAGGGGGATGTTGAGGAGGGGGTTTGCCACATATACTCACCACACACCACAGCTGGATTAACAATAAATGAAGGTTACGATGAAAACGTCGCAAGAGACATAATTGAATCACTCAATAAGATCGTCCCAGAAGATTGGCAGTACAAGCATATGGAGGGGAATGCACCAGCACACATAAAAACCAGCTTAATAGGATCATCACTCCTAATACCAATAAGTAATGGTAAACTTATGCTTGGGAGATGGCAGAGGATATTCCTATGCGAATTTGATGGACCTAGAGAGAGGAGCATATACTTGACAATAATACCAGTAAAAAGCGAGTATCATTGAAGATTCATGCTTCACTCTTCAAACCTAGAAGCGTAACTAGCAGTATTAAGGCTAACCCCTCTGAAGCTAAACTTAAAACTATAATGCCAAAACTAAAGGTTTCAAGTAGGTAGGCCATAACCATAGTTCCAATCATCCATGAAACCCCTGAAAGGAATGAGTATACGCCGTAAGCGTAAGCTCTACTCTCAGCGCCAACCAAATCAGCCACAGCAGCCCTCATAATAGTTTCATATGCACCCATAAAAATACCCCAAAGGGATGCCGCCAATACGTATGTGAATATATTGTTGCTTAAAATCATTGCAGGTATTAGTAATGCAGCTACTGGAGCCACTGAAATAACCTTCAAACCATACCTATCATAAGCTAAACCCATGGGTAAAGCCACAATGGCATCCACACCCATAGCCAAAGTATATAGTAGAGCAATATAGTAGTCTGGTATTATGCCAACATCCCTAAAGTAATATGATATTATACTCCTCCACTGCATAAAACCAAACATCATAAGTGATGAGGATATAGCGTAAATCCAGAAAACCCTACCCAAAACACTCTTACCACCAGACCCCCCACCAGCAGCCTCAACCTTTGGGTATAATGCAGCTGCAATGGATAAGCATATTAGGGAGAGGATGACTGGTATCGTTAAAATTGAGAATGCATAACTATAATTGTTATTTGAAACGTATAGTGCGTAGCCAACACATAAAGGCCCTATGATAGCTCCAGTTTGATCCATAACCTCATGTAAGCCAAACCCCTTCCCCCTACCCATCCCCCTAGTAACTTCAGACAATATTACATCCCTAACAGGCCCCCTCAACCCCTTACCAATCCTCTCAACAAAAACAAGTAGGATAACAAGTTCAGGTCTACCAGCCAATGCAAGTAGGGGCATGGAGAAGTTTGCAACATAACCAACAAACACTAAACCCCAGTAAACAATGCTGGATGCAGATCTAGATGCCACCCAACCTCCAACCAAACGGGAAAAATAGCTCAAGAAGTCTGGAACACTCAACAAGCCTGTTAATAAAGCTGAAGCCCCCAAAAGCTCCATATAAGAACCAGTAACAGAACCACCACCCTCATAAGCCATATCAGCAAACAATGAAACCATACCAAGCATAAGGAAGACAATGAGTAAACGCTTCTCCAAAACAAACACCCAAAATGCTAAACAATAGTGGGGAGTATACTGGTATATAAGGGTTGCTTAAACAAAATTGAAAAGACTCCTTCTTAATTTGTATTCCTCCATTTAATATTGGCATACAACAAATTTAATTCATAGCTAACTTGAAAACCTCTAAACAACCAATTATGGCTAATTTTTGATAAAATTCTTAGTTAAACAGCCTTAAATGACGCTTAAACCATATTACTATAGGTGTAGGGGTGGAGATTGTTGAGCATCGATTTCGAATCTCTAAGTGACATGTTAAAACACCCAATTAGGCGCAAAATAATCCTCACACTCTTTGAAAGGGGGAATTTATCCTACGTTGATCTCATGAACCTAATAGAAGTTTCCAGCACTGGAAAGCTTAATTACCACCTGAAAAT
>NZ_JANGFQ010000009.1:0-31865 GCF_024707025.1 Candidatus Culexarchaeum yellowstonense | reverse complement strand
ATTCCACGTTAAGAAGGGTTCAACAATACTTGAAGCGCTAAGAGAGAAGGGGATAGGGATTAGGAGTGTATGTGGTGGTAAGGGATTCTGTGGTAAATGTAAAGTTATAGTGACGAGGGGTAATGTTGAACATAGGGTTAGGGATAAAGAAGTAATATCAGTGGAAGAGCTATCCAAGGGATATGTACTCGCATGCCAAGCAAAGATCATAGAGGATATTGAGATAACAATACCGCCTGAAAGCATAATGGGTAAAGCGAAACTCCTAGCAGATTTTATGAGTGAAAGTGTTGAAGTTAAACCATACACGCATAAAATAATTATAAGCAAGGGGAATATACATGAATTAAAGAAGATATTAAGCGAATATAAAGTAGCTTGTGAAGAGAAATGGAGCTTCGAGGAATTATTTGATAAAATATTGGAGGATGGTGCAACTCTAATCGTAAACTCATACCTTAAAGAGATAGTTAAAATCGATTTTGCAAAGAAGGTTGAGAAATTCTATGGTTTAGCTGTAGACGTTGGAACCACAAAGATAGTTGCATCAATAATTGATATGAGCAATGGAAACATCCTAGCAACTGAGTCGGAATTCAATAAACAATTGGTTTATGGAGAAGATTTAATGTCAAGAATATCATATGCAATGGAAATAAAGGATGGTTTAAAGGAGCTTCAAAAAGCAGTTGTGGATACAATAAATGAACTCGTAAAGAGGTTATGTGGGAAACTTGGTGTAAATGCCAATGAAATATGTGAAGTGGCTATTGCTGGAAATACTGTAATGACATATACGACCATAGGGTTGAATCCAAGTCCACTGGTAAAATCATTTAAAGAGAGAGTTAACATTCCAAGAAACCCATATACACTACATGCAAAGGATCTAGGGTTAAAATTGAATGGGAATACACCAATATACGTACTTCCATGTGCAGGTAGATTCTTCGGTGGAGACGTTATAGGAGACATTATAACTTCAAGATTAAGCTTCCAAGAACAACCATCCATACTAATAGACATAGGAACAAACACAGAAGTTGTTATTGGATGTAGAGATTGGGTTTTGGGGACCACAGCTCCAGCTGGACCAGCCTTTGAAGGGTGGGGACTTAAATGTGGTGTAAGGGCCATTGAGGGGGCAATTGAAAGTATAAAGATAGATTCAGAAACATTAAAAGCACATTACAACACAATAGGTGGAGCAAAACCAATTGGAATATGTGGTTCTGGGTACATAGATTTACTAGCAGAACTATTCATAAATGGAGTAATAGATGTGTTTGGCAAATTCAGAAGGGATATAGAATCGCAGTACATTAGATTGGGGGCTGATGGATACGAATATGTAGTTGCATCTAAAGATGAAACTTCAATTGGAAGGGATATAGTGATAACGGAGAAGGACATATACAATCTAATTGACGCGAAATCCTCGGTTTGCGCTGCAATATCAATTCTATTGAAGAAGATGTTGATGAACGTAAACGATGTTAGAAAAGTGTATATATGTGGAGCTTTTGGAAAATACCTAAACGTGAATAATGCCATAGCAATAGGGATGATACCGGAATTCACAAATGCCGAAATAATTTACATTGGGAATGGATCCCTCGGAGGATCATATCTATCATTGATATCAAAGGATTATAGGGAGGAGGCTGAGAGGATTTCAAAGATAGTGGCGATCATAGAATTACTATTAGACCCAGACTTCATGGATGAATATCAAGCTGGATTCGTACTCCCAGGTAAGAGGGAGCTATTCCCAACATGGTGGGAAGCCAGTAGGAAAATACGTCGTAAATAAGTTAAAGAATTTGGAAACGCATACTATTATGGTGTTGAATTATGATAAGACCATTCATAGCCTCAATATCAGGTAAGGGGGGCAGTGGGAAGACAACCCTAACAGCACTACTACTAAAAGTTCTACTTGAAAGTGGTAGCAATGATGATATAATAGTGATAGATGCCGATCCAGCAATGAATCTACACGAATTATTGGGTGTAAACGTTGAGAAAAGTGTTGCAGAGATAGTTGAAGAGTTTAGACGTAAAGTGGATGATGTGGAGGTGGCCGTGGGATTCTCCAAAGACACATTGATAGAATATTGGGTTTATAGGGCAATAGTGGAAGCAAATGGCTTCGACTTCCTATCCATGGGTAGAGGGGAGGGGGAGGGATGCTACTGCTACATAAACGCAGTATTAACAAAAATTACTGGCAAATTAGTAAAGAATTACAGTGTCGTATTAATGGATATGGAAGCTGGATTGGAACATTTAAGTAGAAGGACAGATAGGTATGTGGATACCCTAATAGTAATGGTAGATCCATCAATGATGAGCTTCAAGACAGCTGAAAAAATCAAACAATTGGTAAGGGAAGTAAATATAGAAGCTAAACACATGTATATTGTTGGAAATAGGATACCAAAATCCAGCGAAGGAAAATTGCGTGAATGGTCTGAGAAAGTTGGATATGAATTTGCAGGGATAATACCTGAAGATGAAATGATACTGGAATATAGTGTGAATGGGAAGCCAATACTGGAATTGCCAAGCAACAGTCCAGCAGTAATGGCGGCAAGGGAAATAGCAAGAAATATAAAGTTGATAGATTAATGGGGGATTGATGATCCCATGGCACTCCTCTCATACTGGAAGAATTGGGATAAAGTTAAAGATAATGTCAAAAGTCTTGCTGGGAGATTTGGATTCGAGAAGGGGAGGGAAATCCGCTTCCTAGGATTCAAATTATCATTGGAGGATGGGAAGATATATGATGAAATCCTAAATGAAGAGGTTGAAGATGATAGGAAAGGCGAAATATACTATGTATTATACATACATTCCCAAGCAACAGAAGATGTTGGGGAAATTGGAGAATACGCTTCATTCACAGAATTATTCAAGGCATATGGAGAATACGCTCTAAAACACTGTCCAGCATTTAAGAGTGTATGTAAGGAGTTTGAAGAGGGGTTTGGTAGAAATCCAGAACCACTACGTAAAGTTGCAGAGATATTGGGATGTGAAATTGTAGATTATGGTGATGTGGCATTAAAGATATACGCCCTACCAAAAGTACCAATAATACTGGTAATATGGGTTGGCGATGAGGAAATGCCACCCTCAAGCAACATACTATTCGATAAATCGGCAGTCAACTATATACCGGAATGTGAAGCCCTCGTAAGACTTGCAAAGATAACTGTTGAAAGAGTCTTAAGCATTGCAAAATCACATAAACCCATCAAAACTTAAAATTATCAAAGAAAGTATTATTCCAAAGTAATTATTAATTAAGTAATTTTTGAGGATGATTTTGCAATACTTATTTGTCATTCATCAACTACAATAATGGGCTTTAACCTTTCTCAGGAGAATTAAACAAGCTAAACAGTTGTGAAATTATGCTATTTTGCAGTTCGCATCTCCCTATTAATTTCAATTTTATTCGTCATACCATACCTACGTTTAATTATAAGCCCTTTAGATTCAAGTTCACTTAAAATTCTCGTAACTTTAGCGTTGGAGAACCCACTTTTCTCAACTATCTCGCTCTGCAGAATGCTACCACCGGACTCAACAATTAAGAGGAAAATCTTCTTCTGATCTCCCTCTAAGAGACGTAATGCAAATTTAATGTCGGATTCTATGGAGTTAGAAGGGTTTAATGCTTTCCCCTCCAAACGTGTTGAGAATAGTATGTAGAAGGAGGTCATGCAAACTATAACCGTGGATGCAACAACCACAATAACGTCAATTAGAGTATAAGTCACAAATTCCCTAACCACTATAGGTTGACCCTCACCACTCACAATTATCTGTATAGGTGTTGGATTCAGCAATTTGTTAACTAGAACAAATGAGGATATGAGCAAGAGAATGCTTACAGCCAAATCCTTCAAGTCAATTCTCATAACACCCTTCACCACAAAATTACCGAGAGAAAAATCATGTAGAGGGGGTGACGACCATGAAATTGAAGGCCAAAACACCATCATCACTAGTAAACCCTGAAACCCAAAAATATGATTTACCAACATATGTTGAATCATAACCCATTGGAAACTCCAAATGATAAGTTTCACCATACCTTAAAGCACCAGTCAAGAGGACATATGGTTTAACTGTAAAGTTTATTGGAAGACAGACTTTAACATAATACCAAGATCTAGGTGAAAGCCCAGCAACCTCCACCACACCAAATATGGAAACCGAGTTATTGAAAGATAGTATTTTATAATTGTAGTCTTTAGGGGTGAGTTCAATGATATTTCCATGCTCAGGTTTTGAAGTATCAAGCCTTATTACGGTGAATGTGGAATTAGGATGAGAAATTGAAATGACAACTCTACTAGTCTCAGTATAATTTGAAAGGTTGAGACTAATTGTGAAGGAATGTGAGGGGAATATCTTTAATCCAGCAAAATTGTTCAATACGAAGGAAAATGCGGATACTGTGAGAATTATGAATAGTAAAAGAATTATTCTCCTCAAAAGCTTCACCTAATATACTAACTTACTTGAAAAGCTTTTAAAATTATGCTGAAAAGGATTTCAAGTAAACCAGTACAGGAAACAGGAACTTATCCAATATATGGAACTGTAGAACCAGGATACCTGAATTGTCATGGATACCACTATCTATACACAACTCAACGCATAGATATATCATGTAGATGGAACCCTGCCTACCAGTCGACATACGTTGGGATAGTGTATTGGGCTTATGGACACTTTTACTGTTATAGATGTTATGATGGTTATGCAGAAGTACATATATACCCACCATATGAAGGATGGTACAGTATAGGAATAGGGAACCCTATGGAAAATTCTGAAGCAATAAATTATGATGGATATTACATTTTAAACCCAGCAGAGTAATAAGCTATATTTCAACAATTTCCATAATTTTATTTACATTTTTTTTAATGTGGATTATCATTGAAAACTAAATTGTGAAGTAATTATTGCTTTCTTTAAGTTAAGCCTGGCTTTCATTCTTCAATAGTTTTGAGAAGTATTTTTCTGGGTTTCTCTTAAACTTTTCTTGGCATTCTTGTGAGCAGAAGTATATGGTTATACCTTTGTACTCGATTTTTCCGTAAGCTTGACTTGGATCAACTTCCATCCCGCATACTGGGTCTATAGTGATGTACTTCTCCATATACTCTGGAATTTTCGGCTCATATCTTCTTAGAGTACTACTATTCAATGTAACTATTACATCACTTACCGACATTATTATTGCTCCAATGGCTGGTGGAATTGTTAAGCCTAAGTTTGATAGAACTCCAGCCGCCATGGGTATTGTGATGGCATTGTATCCCGCAGCCCACCATAGGTTTTGAATCATCTTTGAATATGATTTCTTAGCTATTTCGAGTACTTTGACCACCCCCCTAGGATCATTACCCACCAATATTATATTGGCACTCTCAATTGCCACATCAGTTCCAGCTCCAATGGCTATTCCAACTTGAGCTGAAGCCAATGCAGGGGCATCATTTACTCCATCTCCAACCATTGCAACTCTATAACCCATACGCATTAAATCCCTAACTTTTTCAGCCTTTTCATGTGGAAGTACATTTGCAAAGTATCTATCTATGTTAAGCTCTTCAGCAACCCATTTAGCCACATCCTCGGAATCCCCTGTTATCATATAAACGTTTACACCCATATCTTTAAGTGCTTTAACAGCTTCGTAGGATTCAGGTCTTATGACATCTGATAATGTAAATACACCGGCTAAAGCCCCATTAACTACTGTGAATACTAATGTTTCGCCCCTCCCACTAACTTCCTTAACCACATCATCTTTAATTGGAATTTTGAGTTCTTTGATTAGATTCCAACCTCCAACGTAAACTTCCCTACCATCAATTCTACCATAAACCCCCCTACCAGGAATGGATTTAAATTCTTCAACCCTCCTTAAACCTACATCAATTGATTTAGCATACTCGACAATGGCCTTTGCAATTGTATGCTCAGAATTTGATTCTAAACTTGCAGTTAAACTTACAAGTTCATCTAAATCAATATATGGAATAACTCTTGTAACCTTCAATTCACCAAGAGTTAATGTTCCAGTCTTATCAAAAACTACAGTGTCAATGTTCCTTGCAAGTTCAAGAGCCATCCTATCCCTAATTAGAATACCCATCTTCGCAGTTATTGATGTTGTGAGGGCTACCACGAGGGGGATTGCTAAGCCCAATGCATGTGGACAAGCTATCACCAGAACCGTGACCGTTCTCGATAGAGCTGCGTAAACTCCACTTACTGGATACCAGTATAGGAATGTTATTACCCCAGCAGCGAGGGATATGTAGAATAGTAGTGCAGCTGCTTTATCAGCGATATCTTGAATTCTTGTTTTACTTTCTTGAGCTTGCTTAACTAGCCTTATGACTTGCGCTAAGTATGTTTCATCCCCAGACTTATCCACCCTAACCTTTAAAACGCCATCACCATTAATTGAACCGCCAATAACCCTATCACCAACCCCCTTATGGACTGGTTTAGATTCACCTGTCAAGAGAGCTTCATCAACATGACTCTCCCCCTCAACCACAACACCATCACATGGAATCTTCTCACCAGGCTTAACTAGCACAATATCTCCAACTCTCAAATCTGAAACTGAAACATCCTTAACATCACCATCAATAATTAAATGGGCATATTTAGGCATAAGTTTTGCAAGCCCCTCCAAAGCCATGGAAGCACCCATAACACTCCTAGCCTCAACCCAATGCCCTAAAAGCATAATATCAATCAATGTGGCAAGCTCGAGGAAGAATCTTCCACCACTAAAAACAGTTAAAACAGAATATGCAAAGGCTATGGTTATGGCGAAACCCACAAGGGTCATCATACCAGGACGGCGAACCCCAACCTCATAAACCAAACCAGATAGGAATGGAAAACCACCATAAAAGAATATTACTGTGGAAAGCATTAGCGAGAGGAAAGCACCATAAGGGATTGAGAATTCAATACCGAAGAAGCTGTAAATGGATTCTGAGAGGAATAGGAGGGGGATTGTTAGCAAAACAGATAATGTAAACCTCCTCTTAAAATCCATTACATGATGATGGTGATGCCCACACATATTTCTCACAAAGGATTTAAATTAGTTATTATAGGGGTATATATAACTATTGTCATAATACTACAATTTAAAACTTATCAAAATGCTAAGGTTTTGTCAAACTTTTAGTACATTACTATTTTGATTGTTGAAATCCTCAAACATGATCATAGTTTCAGCATAACCAGATATGTACAATCAATGGTGGCGGGCCCGCTGGGATTTGAACCCAGGACCTTCGGCTCCGCAGGCCGACGCTCTATCCAAACTGAGCTACGGGCCCCAATAAAATATTGGGTGCTTTGACAATTTAAAAGTGTCCCAACATATAATGTATGCTTAATTCTTTGAATGTCTTGATCGTGGAATTTTGATGTGTTACATGTAGTATATTCCCATTTCCCTGGCAATCTTCTTTAATCTTTCAACCCTCTTCTCCACTGGTGGATGTGTTGAGAATAGTTCTTCTAGAGTTGCCCCTCTCAGTGGGTTTACTATCCACATGTGGGATGTTGATGGATTCACGTTCAATGTTAATCCAGCATTCTTAGCTCCACTTATCTTTATTAGAGCGTTGGCTAAGCTCATGGGTTTACCTGTAATCTTCGCTCCACCCTCATCGGCTCCATACTCCCTCTCACGGGATATTGCCAATTGCACTAGTGTTGCAGCTATTGGGGCTAGTATTGCCGCCAACAATGCAGCCACTATGGATCCCTCATCCCTCCTACGTTCACCAGCCCCCCATAATATTCCCCATCTTCCGAGAAATGCTAGGTAGCTTATTGCACCAGCAAGGGTTGCAGCAATTGTTGATACAAGTATATCCCTATTCTTGATGTGCGTTATCTCATGCCCTATTACCGCTTCAATTTCATCTTCATTTAGTATTGACATTAACCCCCTGGTTACAGCTACAACGCTTCTCCCAGGACCCCTACCAGTTGCAAAAGCATTTGGGGCATTGCTATCTATTACTGCAACTTTTGGTTTTGGTATGTTTGCCGCATTGGCTACACGTTCAACTATCCTGTGTAAACGTGGATATTCTGCTTCACTAACTATTCTAGCTCCACACATGCTTAAGACGATTTTATCTGAGTATAGGTATGTGATTAGATTCATGAATAGAGCCATAGCTAGGGATAATTCAACAGCAGTTAATGGGCTTCCAAATAGTGAGCCTATGGCGTAACCCACAAGCATTAGGAGCCCAGTCATTATCCCAAAGAGCAGTATAACTCTACCCATCATAATTATCCATTATATGTAGAAAATGATTAGGCTTATAAAAACTTAGCGTTGTAACCCCTTTAGAGAAGCTTCACAGAGTGATCTTAGGAAGGATTCAGGATCTTTAGCTTTAACGTAAGCTGAGGCAAGTAGTATGCCTTCAACCCCCAATTTAAAGGCTATGTATGCATCTTCAGCTGTGGATATCCCAGCACCACAAAATACGAGTACATCCCTAGAAACCCCCTTAACCTCACTGACAGCGTTGGAGACAACTTCAGGTTTAACCTTACTCACAGCCATACCAGTACCAATTAGTTCAGGAGGTTCCACAGCTACACCCCAAGGTTTAAGATAAGCCAATGATGAAGCAACCCTAACATTGTTAGCGCATACGAGGGCAATCAATCCAACTTCATTAACCCTAGACAATGCAAACTCTATATCTGACAATTTAAGTCTAAATTCCGAGTGATTCAGCAGTGTGCCAGATGCCCCTGCAGCCTTAACTGCCTCCGGGAGGATGTGACCAGTCCAAGAGCCAGGAGTTATGGGATCTACATGCTGTGAGAATACTGGAATATCAACTGAACTTGCAACCCTATAGAGATCTGTATGTTGTGGGCATACCACTATGCTAACACCAGTCTCATTGGAAACCTTCTCTGCAATCTTTGAAAGCCTTACTGCACCATCACCAGTAGCCTCTAAAAAACATTTGAAGTTTAAGGTTATTATTGGAGGTTTCAAAAACTTCATCAGCCCTACTTCACCTTCTCAAATCTATCCTTAAGCTTCTCCAAAACCTGTGGTAGTGTGGTATACTCCATTTCATCTGGACCTAGCCTAGCAGGCATGAATGGGCCATGCCTACGCATGTAATCAGCAATCTCCATAACCTTCATCCTAGTATATTCGAAGGCTGGATCATCAAACAAATCGGCTGGACCTATGAGCTTACCATTATTTAACTGGAATCCTAACGCCACAATCCTTGGTGGACCATCAAACCTAGTACACTTAGCATCCCTCAATGAAACTGGCATTAATGGGCCGTAATGACTCCCCCTCATCCAACCAGCAACCAGATGTGGGAAGGAAAATGCCTCCAAAACCTCACCCACAGCTGGGAGACCACTCTGCGTCCTAACAATACATACTGGATCATCTTTACCAACATATCTACCGGCAATGAGGGATAATCTAGTTGTGGAGCATGAAGCTGCAATCAACCCCTCCCTACTATGAATCTTATGTATAACATACCTACCAGTGGTTCCAAGTAGTGCTAGGAGATCATACATTTCTTCAGGGCAGTTCAATGTAACCCTTAACCCCTCCAAAACATCCAGCACTGTGAAACTGAACCCTTTATGAAGTCTTGGATCTATGACAAGCCCAGCAGTATTGAATGGGTCTGCAAAGACTCTGAATAATGGGAGGTTGAAGGCTCCAGGCTCAGTCTTATCAGCTGCAAAAACTATGATGGGCTCACTAGGCCTCTCCTCAAACTCCATTTCAGCAACCCCAGGCCCTAAACCCCTAACATTACCTGAAAATGCATCACTTAATAGGTCTTGACCAGCAGCATAGAGCTTCATGGGCTTTGAAACATTATCAGTAACCATCTTGAAGGTATTCCAAGCTAAACCATGAATTTCAGGATTATCCTCACCCTTAGTATGCGTCATTAAAAGCTCCAAATCATCACCACAATTGAAGACGTAGAAGTCCAGTATAAGACCAGTTTCAGCTGCCAATTTTAGATTCTCCCTTGCAGCTTCAATCTGCTTTGGATGAACTATATGATGCCCAGCCAAGCTTCCAACATCAGCTTTAATTAAACTTACAGTAACCTTCAATATTTATCACCGAAAATATTGTGTTTCAATGGGTATTTAAAGGTATCCAGCTTACTCCTTAGCCTCATAATAGTAGTATTCGCCTATACTCTTCTGATGCCTATCAAGCCATGAATCTGGCTTATTAACTCTAGGTCTACCGGTCTGGGGATCCCTCCTAAAAGTTACATCCACATCCCTCAAGAACCTATTCATTCCACTCCTTAAACCTGTGGGTGTGTGGGCTATTCCAAATTTACCCGGGATACCTGAAAATACCATTAAGCTGTTGGCTATTATGCTTTGAATTATTAGGTCATGTTCCACAACGAATGCAGCTGAAGATTTCGCCTCCACAATCCTCTTGATAACCCTAGCCACGGAGATTCTCTGCTCAACATCTAAATATGCACTTGGCTCATCCAGTAGGTATATGTTTGCATCCATGGATAGACATTTAGCTATGGCAACCCTCTGAAGCTCACCACCACTAAGCTCAGATAGATGTGAATCCAGTAGGTCTATGAGGTCTAGTGGTATTAGAATTTCACTCTTAAACCATGAGGAATTAAACTTGTCACCAGCAGCTTCAGCCAAAACCTCCTTAACAGTTAAATCCTCCTTAAAGGATATGTATTGAGGCTTGTAGCTAACCTTTAAACTGGATGTTGGAGTGTAACCTTCATCAACCTCCAAAACTCCTGCAAGAAGCTTTATGAATGTCGTCTTACCAATACCGTTTGGACCTAGAATCCCAATAACTTCACCTATATGTATGCTGCCAGGTTCAACCTTAAGTTCAAAATCCCCAAGCCTCTTCCTCATAGGACCCCACTCTAGGAATAAGCTTCCAGGAGCCCATTCAATATGTGGTGGAGCTACATCAAACCTAACTGGTTCACGCCTAAATAGGACGTTGTCTGAGGATATGTATCCATCAAGATAAATGTTTATTCCAACCCTAACACCATAAACTGGGGTTACAACACCATAAACCCCTGGATTCCCATAGAATATGCAAACTTGATCTGAAATGTAATCTAAAACTGCAATATCATGTTCCACAACAATCACATATTTATCCTTTGAGGCAAGCCCCCTAATGACTTTGGCAACCCTCATCCTCTCATAAACATCGAGGTAGCTTGAAGGCTCATCAAATAGGTATACATCGGCATCCCTAAGGGCTACAGCTGCAACAGCAACCTTCTGAAGCTCACCACCACTGAGAACACTTAAGGGTCTATCCCAAATCCCCTTTAGACCCAGTGAATCAGCCAAATCACGTAGAACTCCACGCTCATCAATTCTGGATAGAACCTCCCCAACGGAGCCCTTAACTACACTTGGAATCTTATCAAGATACTGCGGTTTCAAGAATACTCTAAGATTGCCGTGGGATAGCTTCTCAAAGTATGTTTGAAGCTCAGAACCCCTATAGAAGCGTATGATCTCATCCCAATCGGGAGGTGAATCCCATCTACCAAGATTTGGCTTAATAACTCCACCCAAAATCTTGATGGCAGTGGATTTACCCACAGCATTTGGGCCAAGTAAACCTAGAACCATCCCAGGTTTTGGTATTGGAAGCCTATACAATTTGAATTTATTGGCTCCATACCTATGAACACAATTCTCCTCCAACTCATCTGGGAGATTAACTATCTTCAAAGCTTTAAATGGACATTTACGGACACATATACCGCAACCAGAACATAATGCCTCAGCAATTATGGGCTTACCAGTTTCAGCATTAAACTCAATAGTCTTATCCCCACTCCTAACCCTAGGGCAAAACCTATAACACTCCTTACTGCAATCCTTAGGTTTACATTTATCAGCATCGAGGATGGCTATCCTAACCATCGTGAGTGCACCACAAAAATTGGGGGGAATGTATAGTTTAAGTATACCGCAAAATCCCTATTCAAATCCCTCAGGCTTCTCTTCACCCTCTTCCTCCATCAACTCAAGGGTTGCCTTATGATAATCCTCCATAAGCTCCAACTCCTCCTCACTCCTCCTAGTACTCTTAACCTCGGACTCACTTACAACAGTTATCTTCCTACGCTTCTCCTCACCAATATCCTGCTTAACCTTATATGACTGTGAAGTATACTTCTTAACAAAACCGCAATTCCTACAAACTAGAACTATCTCTCCATTACGCTTCTCAGGCACGAGCATACTTCCACACCTATCACAAAACTCCACGATACTTCACCCAATATTTATGTTATAATGCGCTTAGAACCTTACATATAAGGTGACAAACAAGTATTTAAGGTTGTCTATACTAAAGTTTGAATTGGAATGTCAATACCCACATACCCATTCACAGCCATAGTGGATCAAGACAACATGAAACTAGCCCTCCTATTAAATGCAATAAACCCTAGGATAGGGGGAGTATTAATTAGGGGGGCTAAGGGGACTGGTAAAAGCACAGCGGTAAGAGCCTTAGCAGAACTCCTCCCAGAAATAGAGGTTGTGAAGGGATGCCCCTTCAACTGCAACCCAAAAGACCCAACAAACATGTGTGAAGTATGCAGAGAGAAGTATGAGAGAGGGGAACCCCTCGAATATGAGAAGAGGAAGATGAGGATAATCACACTACCCATAGGAGCCACTGAGGATAGGGTTGTGGGAACACTGGATATAACGAGGGCCATAAAGGAGGGGGTTAAAGCCCTAGAGCCAGGGTTACTTGCAGAAGCAAATCAAAACATACTATACGTGGATGAAATAAACCTACTACCAGACCACATAGTCGATGACATACTGGATGCAGCTGCCTCAGGATGGAACGTAGTGGAGAGGGAGGGAATATCAGTTGCACATCCAGCCAGATTCATACTAATAGGAACCATGAATCCAGAGGAGGGGGAGCTTAGACCACAATTACTGGATAGATTAGCACTACACGTACAAGTCGAGAACATATATGATAAGGATTTAAGGATAGAGATTATGAGGAGGAACTTGGAATACGAGGAAAACCCAGAAGCCTTCAGGAAGAAGTTTGAACCACAACAAGAGGAGCTTAGGAGGAGGATAATAAATGCCAGAAACATACTGCCAAAAGTTAAAGTTCCGGATAAACTTTTGGAAGTGGTTTCGAGATTATGCATAAAACTCAGGGTTGATGGACATAGACCAGACATAACAATAATAAAGACTGCAAAAACCCTAGCAGCCTTCGAGGGGGTTTTAGAGGTAAACTTAGACCACATAAAGACATGTGCAAGATTAACTTTAAGCCATAGGACTAGGAGAGGGGGACTTGAAGAACCTGCAACCCCACAGCAAATAGAGGATGCATTAAATGAAGCTTTAATTGAAGCTAAAGTTTTGGAGGCTCCCCGAATAATTCCTCAAAAGTAATCTCCACAGTCCTCTTAGGCTCAATACGCTCAATAACACCATCCCTAATCCAAGCAATACGATCACTAACACCCAAAATCTTCATATCATGAGTTGCACAGATAACAGTAATCCCATTCTTAACATTCAAATCCTTCATCAAACTAACAATCTTAAACCCGGTGGCTAAATCGAGATTACCAGTAGGCTCATCAGCCAACAATATTGATGGATTATTGGCTAAAGCCCTTGCAAGGGCAACCCTCTGTTGCTGCCCACCTGAAAGCTCATCAGGCTTATGATGCAACCTATCACCCAAACCCACAATATTCAACAATTCCACAGCCCTCCTACGCCTCTCCTCAACACTTAAACCTGCAAAAACCATTGGCAACATAACATTATCGAGGGCCGTGAGGAATGGAATTAAATTGAAGGTTTGAAAGACATATCCAATCTTAAAACATCTAAACATGGCAAGATCATAATCGCTCAATGTGGAGAGATCCACACCATCAACCACAACCCTACCACGAGTAGGCCTATCCAAACCACCAATCATATTAAATAATGTGGTTTTACCTGAACCTGAAGGCCCCATAATGGACAAATATTCACCACGGGAAACTGATAAATTAACACCTTGAAGAGCCTTAACAACCCACCCCTTCATATAATAATATTTATGCAAATCCACAACCTCAACAATTGCCCCCATAAAAACCAAAATATCTCTAGGAAGTTAAAGATTTAAGCTTTAATTAACAAATAGGCATTTGATTGAAATGGAATTCACATTAATAGTTTCAACGCAGAGGGGGAGGGAGAACGACTGCATATCGGAATTGTGGTATCTACTTAGGGAGATAGGGGAGGAGGAAGGGGTTTATGAAAAGACAGGGCTACCTGGACTTGTAATTGTAAAAACGAAGATGGATCCATTCACGGTGGTGGAGAGATTAAAGGAGATGGCTGAAGAGAGGCCATGGGAATTTCACTACGTCCTAAAGGTAACACCAATAGAATTAAACGTCAAAACAGATGTGGAGGAGATAAAGGAAGCAGTGAAGAAACTTCTTTGGAAGATTGGGGAAAACGAAAGCTTCAGAATAACCGTGAATAAGAGGGCAACAAACCTTAGTAGCAAGGAAATAATAGAGGAAGTTGCAAAACTTGTGGATAGGAAGGTAGATCTGGAAAACCCAGACAAAATAATACAAATAGAGATAATAGGAGACTACACTGGAATCTCAATTATAAAACCAGATCAAATACTATCAATAACTAAGATTAAGGAGGAATGGATGAAGAAGCTTAGGTAGAGGGAGATGCAAGTCACTTATAAACCTCTAAGGCGCAACCCCTCTCAATCAATATATATTCTAAGGCATCCCAAGAGCTTAACCCCCTCTTAGAAACAGACTTCAACTCATCCTCCGAAACATTAAACAATTTCATTAAATGTTTAAAGTGATCCATAGACCTATTGGATAGAACATTGATGTTAAGCTTAGCCTCTAAACATGAATCTAAGAAGCGCTTCAAACCATTATAAACTTCAGATTCACTGGAACCGAAAACTGCCAAAACAAAATCCTTAACAAATTCACCTAAACCAGAAACCCTCAATGCATCCTTAATCTGCCTCTCACCAGAACAGTATAGTAGGAGCTCCATTTCAATACTATGCGATATATTCCTCCCACACTTAAAACTCCTCAAAGCCTTTAAAGCCGCTGAAGCCACATGCCTCCATGAAACTATGGAATCAGCATTTAAAAATTGAATTCTGAATATACCCCTCAAAGACTCCAAAACCCCAATTAATCTATCCCTTGAAACGGGGCTTGAAAGGGAAATTCCGAAAACGCCAAAATAATCGTATTGAAAACCGCTGGAGAAGTTTATTATGAATCCACCATCAACCTGCCTAACTTCCATCAAACCACACCCTTCAAATCCCCCAAAACTATGGGTAGAATTCTATCCACAACATCCCCCCTTATACCAATACTTAGAAGCCTACCCCTAATTTCAGATGAATTTAAACCATCCCTAATCCACTTGGAAGCCAAACTCTTAATAGTTTCATAGGATTCCCATGGATATATTATCCATGCATCGGTAACCTCAATGTAGAAGTCTGGTATGAATATTGTCCAAGGCTTAACATGTATGGTTGCCACCATAACACTACCAGCACCCATATCAATTAAATGTTGAACAGCCTTAACCAAACTACTCCCAGTATCAGAAACGTCATCAACTGCCAAAACACGTTTACCCCGAACATCTATGGAGACTGGCTGTGTAACTATTGGAGACCTGCTATGAGTTCCAACATCCTTATAGAACTCTATCCTCAAACTACCAATATCAGCAATATCCAGTAAATCTGACAGCAATCTAGCAACAATCCATCCACCCCTAGCAATCCCAACTATACAATCAAACTTGCATCCAGAACCCCTAATCTTAAGTGATAAATCGATAACCTTAGAATATATTTCATCCCATGAGGGAGCTACAAACTTTAACTCCACCATAACACCCACAACCCCGCATTAAAATTTATTGAAGTTGAAGCCCAAATCAAAGGCTAAAATATTCTCCTTAATATATCTCGACGGAACATTTTCAGCCACAGTATCCCTCAAAATGTTTGGCGGCAAAATTTCCTGGAACAATTTACATAGGAAGCCAAGTAGGACGATGTTTGTAGCTGTGGGTAAACCAGCCTTAACAGCCAAGCCATCAGCATCCAAAACATGAATCTTACAAGTAACTCCACCATAAACTTTCACCACATCATCCAGAGATGGCATTCTACCCTCACCAATCAAAACGGATATCGGTGGAATTGTATTGGAGTTTATTATGACCGTGGAGTTTACAGAGGCATACTTGAAAACCCTGAGAGCTTCAATGTAATCCAAGGATACTATGACATCAGCACCTCCAATTGGTATTAGGGGGCTTAAAACCTTCGAGCCAAATCTAATGAAGCTTTGAACTATCCCACCTCTCTGAGACATGCCTAAAGTTTCACCCACACGGACACTATAACCCAACTTAACAGCAGCTGAAGCTAAAATCCTCGATAAAGTCAAAACCCCCTGACCGCCAACACCACAAGCAACAACATTGAATTCATCAACCATTTCAATACACCTCAATGGCTTTAAATGGACATACGTATGAGCATGAGCCACAACCATTACATGAAGATTGAATTACTGGTCCCTTAACAGGATCCCATGACATAGCTGGGCAACCATATGTCGATATACAAACCTTACACTTCCTACAAACATCATAGTTAACCTTCACCACATGAAACTTTTCACCCATCCTCCTAGAGAGGATGGCACAAGCCCTCCTACAAATCACAACGTAAACCCCATCCCTATTCAACAAAGCCTTCTTCAAAACATCCACAGTTTTAGGAATATCATATGGATCCACAACCTCAACCTTATCAACCCCAACCCCCCTAACAACATTAACTATATCCACAGATCTAGCTGGGGATCCATCAGCCCTAAAACTGGATCCAGGGTGAGGTTGATGCCCAGTCATAGCTGTTGTGGCATTATCCAAAACCATAACAACCATGTTGACATTAAAGTGAACTGCATCCACAAGAGCTGGTAGACCAGCATGAAATAGTGTTGAATCACCTATCGTGGCTACCACAGGCTTATCATAACCTGAAAGTTTAAGCCCTAAAGCCATTGATATACTGGCACCCATACAGTGCTCAGTCCATATGGCTTCAAGAGGCTTCTGCAAGCTTAACGCATAACAACCAATATCCCCAAATACTGGAACCTCATCAACCCTAAACCCTAAATCCCTAATAGCCTTCAAGAGGGCATAGTAGGAGCTTCTATGTGGGCATCCTGCACACATAACTGGACTTCTAGGTGGAGGCTCGATTGGTGAAGCTTTAATTGAGGGGGTGGAAGCCTTAAATCCAAAAACGTTGGCTATGGCATTCTCAACAATCTCAATGCTGAATTCCCCCTCCCTAGGCAAAACACCATCAAACTTACCATGGAATTCCACATCCAAATTCATGGTTGTAGATAATGCTCTAACCCTCTCCTCAAGGATGGGTTCAAGCTCCTCAACAAATAAAACCCTCCTACAATGGGATAGGAATTTGGATAAATTCTCCATGGATATGGGGTTTACCAATCCAACTCTAAATATTGAGCATGATTCAAATCCAAGCCTCCTCAAAGATTCCAAGACATATGTATAGCTAACCCCACTAGTTATGATCCCAAAATCCCCCCTCAAAATCATGATGTCAAATGGATATTTGGAAGCCAAACTTGGAACTTGAGACATACGCTTATTTAACCATAAATGCCTATCAAGATTCCACCTCATGGAAGCCCTAACATACCTAGGTGGATCCTTCTTGAATAATGGTTTACGCTTGAGGAGCTTTAAATCTCCAAGCAAAACATCAGAAGATGTATGATTAACCCTAGTGGTGGTTCTAAGTATTACTGGGAGGTTAACCTCCTCAGACAATTCAAAACCCCAAACCACCATATCCTTAGCTTCCTGAGGTGTGGAAGGTTCAATTAGGGGTAGGTTTGATAGGAAAGCATAAAACCTACTATCCTGCTCAGTCTGTGTTGTATGTGGACCTGGATCATCAGCCACTAAAATTATCATCCCACCATTAACCCCAGCATAGGCAGCTGATAAAAGGGCATCTGAAGCAACATTAATCCCCGGAGCCTTCATGGTAACCATAGACCTCAAACCAGCCGATGATGCTGAGAAGGCAGCTTCAAAAGCAACCTTCTCATTGACAAACCATTCCACCAAGATTCCAAGCTTACTGGAAACTCTGGATAGGGACATTATAACCTCCGAAGATGGCGTTCCAGGATAACCGGATACAAATTGCACTCCACCCTCAATTGCCCCTCTAGCAATAGCTTCATTACCCATCATCAAAACTCTTGATCCAGATTCACCTAATAGGGGATCCAAAAAATCCACCTCCAAAACGTGTTATCGAGTAAGCTACATAAGCAGCATCCTCCAATGTGAATGTACATGGAATACCTCTCCCCTCCAAATATTTAACACATTCCCTAACAATATCTCCATACATGAAGCATGGAATTATGGGCATACCCATATTCAAGTTATGGAAGTCACTTATAGCTTTAGCAACCTCCATGGGATTAGTGAAGCTTGGCGGGACACATATGACTAAAGCTAAATCATACTCCCCTGAAATTGCAACTTCCCTCAAAACGCCATAATACCAATCATAACCACCAGTGGCAGTTAAGTCTATTGGATTCCTCAATGAGCATATTTGTGGTAGGAAGCCTCTAAGCCTGGATTTCAAATTCTCAGAGGGTTCAGATA
Source organism: Candidatus Culexarchaeum yellowstonense (assembly GCF_024707025.1). Lineage (NCBI taxonomy): Archaea > Thermoproteati > Candidatus Culexarchaeota > Candidatus Culexarchaeia > Candidatus Culexarchaeles > Candidatus Culexarchaeaceae > Candidatus Culexarchaeum > Candidatus Culexarchaeum yellowstonense. Next base: position 12,908 of record NZ_JANGFQ010000009.1, on the reverse strand, counting down.
CTATTAAGCCAAAAGATTCACATAGATCTGTGGCTACAACCCCAGGTCCACCTGAATTGGTAACTATTATGGTTCTAGGTCCCCGAGCTCTAAAACCTAAACCTAGAAATTTTGATGATGAAAATAAGCCACTGAGACCTGGAGCTTCAAGGATCCCAAACTGCCTGAATAGGGATGAGTAGATATGGTATGGTGAAGCTAAAGCCCCTGTATGGGATGCAGCAGCCCTACCACCACTAATAGATTTACCAGCCTTAAATGCCACTATAGGTTTAACCCCCCTAAACCTCCTACAAACATCAATGAATCTACGTCCATTACGTATAGCCTCAAGATATAAGGCTATAGATCCAGTTTCATCATCCCCAAGAAGATACTCCAAAACATCCACTTCACTCACATCACAAGAATTCCCACAACTAACAAATTTGCTGAACCCCACACCCCCCTCCCTAGCCAATGCAAATAGGATGCCCCCCACAGCCCCACTTTGAGATATTAGGGATACAGGTCCCCTTGGAACTCTGAACTCCATACATGCATGGAAATTTATTGATGTATTTATTATTCCAGCACTATTAGGCCCAATAACCCTAACACCATACTTACGTGCATGTGAAACCAACTCCTCCTCTAACCCCCTATTCCCAACCTCACTAAACCCTCCAGAGATAACCACAACGCCCTTAACGCCAATAGAACCACACTCCCCAACAATTCCGGGGACAGTTTCAGCTGGAGTTACAATTACAGCTAAATCCGGAGTTGATGGTATACTCTTAACTGATGAATAAACCTTCAATCCAAGTATGCTCCCACCCTTAGGGTTAACTGGAAATATATCCCCGCCAAAACCTGCTTCAACAATATTCTTGACAAGCTCATACCCAACCTTACCTGGAACTGTCGATGCACCCACAATAGCCACAGAATTAGGATAAAAGAAGAAGTCCAAATTCAAATAGAATCACCTATCCACCATGAACTGATGGTATGAATATGAGCTCATCATCCTCACTTACAACGTAATCTAATCCGAGGATATCATATGAAACTTCATTGACCAGTAGGATTATGCTTGAACGAATTCTATCAGGTGAACCATTAAATATCTCATTTGAAGCTTTTCCCAATAGATCGTAAATCATTGAGAGAACATCCCTAAGCTTCCTCCCCCCAACTCCACTCAGAGACATCAACCCATCATCAAAAATATTCTTCAAATGACCTAGAAATCTAACCCTCAACCCCCATCACCCCTCAAACACATACAAATATTCATCATACTTCCTATCAAGAATGCTACCAGGAGGATATATCCTTACAGCCCTACTTTTAATGTGATTCAAAAACATTAAGGATGCTTCCTCAAAGCTATCCATAAACAACACATTTAATGGCAAATTTATGCCCATAGGTCTAAATGGGAAAACATGTCTAGTGGATTTATGTGGGAAAACCTTACCTGAAACAGCCAATGAGATCACATCCCCCTTCGAAACGCCTGGAAGGGTTAAAACTGCAGAGCACTCCCCAGAATCAAGTTTAGAGATGGCGTCGGATTCAAGATCATAGTTTACAATGAACCCTCTTGATGAGAAATTAGCCTCCAAATCCTTAACCAGCCATAAAGATTCAAAAACCCCACTTGTATGGAAAAGGTAGAAGCCATCTCTGAAGATAAGCAATGGGTACTTTGAAACGTAAATGTCAATGGATTCCCTGCCAAGGAATTCAGCATTGAAAGATTTCTCAACAAACTCCCTAAAACCACTACCTGAAATAATCCTCCACCACCTATAAACCCTAACACTATCACTCATGTAATCCACATAACAGACAGGGATCCACTTAAACCCAATAATCTTAGATGCTGCAAGCCTATGCATACCATCCAAAACAACGTTGGAATTGGAATCCACAATTATTGGATCCTTAAAAACGCCACTCCTCCTAATCTCCCCCACAAGCTTATCCAAAATTGATGGAATGATCTCTTCATGTGGATGAAGCTTATCCACAGGGGCTAAAGCCAACTCTTCACTGAAACCCATAAAGGATATCTGCAAAGACAATGCCATGGGCAACGCCACCAAATAATTCAATAAATAATATATTTGTTAGTTTATAAACCAATTTTACGGTTACAACAAATGGATTTAACCAGCATACCACTAAGAAAGATGATTCTGAAGGAGAAGTATGGGGAGAAGCTCCCCGAGAAATCCATCATGAAGGCATCATCAGATCATCATGCCAAGAGGAGGCCTAGACCATGTGGACTAACCATACATCCAGCCATAGGATGTGTAAACCAATGCATATACTGCTATATACAGGACATGGGATACAACTTCAACAACATAACACCATACGGTCTAAGTGGAGCTGAAATGGTATACGCACTACTATCAAACCCATACTTCATGCCAACAATAAATGGTACATACATTGCCATAGGAAGCGTGACGGAACCATTCCATGAAAGGGTGAAGGGTAAGACTATGGAATACATAAAAGCCTTCGAAGAACTTGGAAACCCAGTTCAATTCTCCACAAAGGAATATATAGATGAGGAATTAGCTAAGAAAATAGCGCAAATAAAGATACCGATAAGCCCCCTAATAACAATAGTTACATTGAAAAGTAAAAATGTGCTGGAGCCAAAAGCACCAGACATAGAGCTGAGAATTAAAACCATAAGGAATCTTAGAGCTGAAGGGTTAAAGCCAATGGTCTTCATTAGACCAATAATTCCAGGGATAACGGATAATGAAGCTGAAGAGATAATTGATGAAGCTAAAAGGGCTGGAGCCGTAGGCATAGTTGCAGGATCACTAAGACTGACTAGGAGCATAATGGAGAGGATGAGTAAATTGGGATTAGATGTGAAATTCATAAGGGAAGCCGTTGAGGGGGAGGGGGCTTGGAAGGCTAAAAGGAGGATAATGGAGATAGCTGAAGAGAGGGGGCTTAAAGCCTTCCCATCATCATGTTGTGCAAACGCCTACGTATCTGGAACAACATGCATAAACCTCTGCAAAAACGCCATAAGGGAAGTGCCTAAAGCCAACGTTGAAGACGTTAGAAACCTAGTAAAGAATATAGTGGGGAAGAGGGTGAGGGATGTAATTTTCAACGACAATTCAATCAGAATACTCATGGAAGAGAAGCTCACAAGAAGGGAGAAGGATATATTAAAGTACGATCTTAGAGTAATATTGCGGAGAATTATAAGTATAGTTTAACCTCCACTAGACTCCGCTTCAGCTTCACCCTCCACTTCAGCAGATTCAGCCTCCTCAACCTCTGAAGCACGCATATTAATCTTAACCAGATGGGTGATGTAGCCGGCAACCCTATTCCGTAAATGCTTAAATCTGAGATCAGTCAACTCCTCAACCAAACGCTTATTCTTCTCAAAATCCGTGGTGAAAAGATCTGGATACTTCTCCAACAATTTCGCAGCCAAATTCTTCACAACCTTCGTTCGCACCTTCCCCAAATAGACCCCTCTAAAGAGTAAAGAATAACGGAATATTATTTAAACATATCGAAGCCATTAAAAAGGTAAATCGTACTATAATGATGAAATTAAGAGAAAACAATTAATATTAGGAGAGCAAAAGTTTTTAATGGTGTTAAAATGCCTGAACTCCCACTAGCACCCATAGAAAGATTGGTTCGAAAAGCTGGAGCCTACAGAGTAAGTGTAGAGGCAGCTGAAGCCCTAAGAGAAATACTGGAAGACATGGCTATAGAGATATCGAAGGAAGCAATAGAGCTAGCTCAACATGCAAATAGGAAGACAGTGACTGGAGAAGACATAAAACTGGCAACCAAAAGATTACAGAAAAGCTTGAAGTACCCAGTATAAAACACAATAAACCCGAGATGAGCAAGTAATATAGAATTTAAGAACAGAAACCCATAAAACAACCCATTAGTTTTTATTTAACAAATTTTCAAGCCGGGGTAGCCTAGCGGTAAGGCGCAGGCCTCGAGATAAATACATTTAAAGAGGGCTGGAAAGCCTGTGTCCCTTCGGGGACTCGCGGGTTCAAATCCCGCCCCCGGCGCCAAACACAATAAATCCACAACAATGAAAATTATGATTACAATGCCATACCTGAAATCAGATAAATATAAATATCATATCTAAGGTTAATTGTTTATAATCGTAGTAACATTATTGCCAAAATTGATGGAGGTGGATTCAATGGATATAGTTAGATTGGAGAATGTTTCGAAGGTTTATGTTGCCGGGAAGGTTAAATATCCAGCGCTGAGAAATGTGAGCATATCATTTCCAATGGGGAAATTCATAGCGGTGATGGGACCATCAGGGTCAGGTAAATCCACACTACTAAACTTAATAGGAGGCTTAGATAAACCAACCGAGGGTAAGATAATATCTTGTGGTAGAAATTTGGAGGAATTAACAAGTGATGAACTTGCAAAGTATAGGAATGAGAAGATAGGGTTTGTCTTTCAATTCTTCAATTTAATTGGGTATCTAAACGTGCTGGAGAACGTTATGCTACCAATGGCTATAAAGGGGGTTGATGAAGATGAGGGGAGGGAGAAGGCCATGAACCTATTGAAAATCCTAGGACTTGAAGATAAAGTGAAGAAGAAGCCCAATGAACTTAGTGGTGGCGAGAGGCAAAAAGTTGCAATAGCAAGAGCACTTATAAACGATCCAGAACTAATACTTGCTGATGAACCCACTGGAAACATTGACAGCGTAAGTGCAAAGGTAATTATGGAAATATTCAGAAGGCTTGTTGATGAAAAGGGGATAACTATAATAATGGTAACACATAACATAGAATTATCAAGATTCTGCGATATGGTGGTAAAGTTGAGGGATGGAATGATAGAAGAGGTTAAGGAGGTTTCAAAGCCATGAGGGAAAATAAACTCATAATGATGATTTTAATCCTAATAATAATGGCTTCAATTTCATCTTCAATAATCATGTGCAAGGGGGAGGGTAATGAATTCAAACTTTTATCAACATATTGGGGGGATACAAGTCAAATAGAAGTTACTGGAGGGGATTATACAACACTAACAATAATACTTAGATATGAGGGGAAGTGGAGCTTCAACAATCTAGTGGCAAAATTAAGCCTCCCAGAACCATTCAAAACATCCGACAAAAGCAATACGGCAACAATATACTATAAATCAACAGTAACCCCAGGCTCTATAATACAATTAGCATACCAAATTTACATATCACCACAAGCACTTAAAGGAACATACCTATCAAACCTAAACTTAGAATACTTCATATCAAACTATGGATTAATAAGTCAAACAATACAAATCCCACTGGAAATCACTGGAAGACCAAATATACAATTAAGCTTATACAATGAAACTCTAATTGAAGGAAGGCAGACTGCATTACTAACTATTAAAAACTTGGGGGATGCAGATGCCTACAATTTACAGATATCAAGGGCATACTCCAGCAGCATAACCATAAACAATATAGGATACACATATATTGAGCATATAAAGCCAGGTGAAAACGTTACATCAACAATTGAAATTTACGTTCCAAGCGGATTGAAGGGGAAGATGGTTCAAATAAACTTTGACATAAGATACATTGGACCTAGAAACTCAATTTACACTGAAACAAAGAGCATACAAGCACTAATAAACCCACAAGACCCACAACCAAAATTGGATGTAAAATTAAGTACTGGGGAACTCTATATAGGGAAAATAAATAAACTAAACATAACCATATCAAATAATGGCTACAGTGCAATTAGGAATGTAAAGATGAGCATATCCACAGACGCCACAATAAAGGTTTTCGGATCCTCAACCATGTATATTGATGATTTAGAGCCATGGCAAAGCAGCAGTATACCAATAGATGTATATGTCCCATTAACCACAGCAGCCACTGGAACCATAACCATATCCACAACCTACTATGATACAGCTAGGGATGTATCAGTCAGCGATACACGGCAAATTACAATGCTATTGAGGGGATTCATAGAATTAACATTGACAGACGTGGCAATAATACCCGCATCTCCAAGGCCAAACACGCCCTTCTCAATAACCATAACAATAACAAATGTTGGAACATCAACAGCATATGCAACCTATGCAACCCCAATACTAGAGAACCTCCCAATACAACCCTTCGGATCCAGATCAGTATACATAGGAAACATAGATGTTAACACACCAACAACATTCACAATAAACCTACAACTACTAAACACAACACTAACACAAGTAAAACTACCAGTTGTATTAAGGTATATGGACAATCTCAGGAACATAAGCGAAAAATCATTTGAAATAACGATAAACATATCCCCAACAACATCGACAACCACAACCACCACACAAAGCAGAGGCACATTTATATCAATCCTCACAAGCCCACTAACCATAATATCCATAATAGCCATAATCGTAATAGTCTCGGGAGTACTGATAATGAGGTGGAGGAGGAAATGAAGTTAAAGGGATTATTGAAGTTAGCATTGAAACAGTTAATGGAGAGAAGAACTAGAACCATACTAACGATTTTAGCAATAGCCGTAGGTGTTACAAGTATAATTGCACTCTCAGCACAAGTGGAAGGGGTTAGCAATGAAATATTCAAAACCCTGGAGAAACTTGGACCAAACACAATAATAGTCACTGTTAGGAGTGGAGGACTATTCACAGATGTAGATGTATCAAATGTTAAAGGGTTAAGTGGAGTGGCAAAAGTGGCTCCAATATTCATAACCACCGCAAGAGTCACAGGAATAAATGATAGGATAACAATACTTGGAGCCTCCACCACAGATATGCAAACAATATTGGGAAGCATAAACCTAATTAAGGGGGAAGCATATTATGATGTACCATCACCCCAAGCAGTAATAGGCTATAACATAGCAGTGGATGATACAGGAGCATACAGGTATGATGTTGGACAATCAATACTGGTTCAGATAGGATCTAGAAACATAATGATGATCACGGTGGGAATCCTCGACTCCTACGGAACATCAACAATAATAAACCCGGACACAACAATATTCATCCCAATAGACTACCTAAGACTACTACTAAGAACCAGTGGATACACGGCAATTATAGTGAAGACAAACAGCATTGATGACGTTGACAGCGTCATGGAGCTAATAAGATACATGTTTGGAGGTAGAGCAAGCATAACATCAATAAAGCAGATTACAAGCACAGTTCAAGCAGTAACATCACAAATAAGCCTATTACTAGTGGGAATTGCTGGAACATCCTTCGTGGCAGCAGGGCTTGGAACATTCAACATAATGACAATATCAGTATTGGAAAGGGTTAGGGAGATAGGGATACTTAAGGCTATTGGAATGAAGGATAGAGGAGTCCTTGCACTATATCTCTCACAAGGATTAATACTTGGAATCCTTGGAAGCGGCATAGGAATAATACTGGGCGTAGCCATCGCATACATAATACCAATACTGCTAGGTAGTGGCGCTAGAATCAATGTTTCAGGCCAAAACATTCTATCCACATATACGCCAAAAGTAACTCCAACATACATATTCATGTCAGTGATGATTGCAGTATTGGTGGCAGTAGTATCATCAGCATATCCATCATGGAAAGCTGCAAAAATGAATCCAGTAGAAGCATTGAGATACGAGTAAGGGGAGATGAATCATCCAATGGAAAAACAATATATAAACGTTACAACAATGTATGTGTGGTGACATAAATGGTTTCAAAAGAGTTACTTGAACTATTAAATGAAGCCATAGCCTCCGAAATGCAAGTATCCATACAATACATGTGGCAACATGTACAATGGAGTGGAGTGAAAGGATTAGCTGTTAAGGATACTTTAAGGAGTATTGCAATTCAAGAAATGAAGCATGCGGAGAAGATAGCTGAAAGACTATACTATCTGGGAGGTAAACCCACAACAAAACCCAAAGAAATATTCGTGGGAGAGAATCTAAAGGAGATGATTGAAAGAGACGTTAAAGATGAAGAAACTGCCATCACGCTTTACAAGAAGATAATAAAGAAGGCTTTAGATGAAGGGGATGAAGTAACAGCACACATATTTAGAGAGATATTAGAGGATGAAGAAGACCATCATGACACATTCACAACAATACTTGAAGATTTAACGTGAAAACAATAATTAACCCACATTTTTTAAACCCTACATTTTTGCAGTTAAATGTTTATCATGACTCCTACGCATAATTAACCCCACAATCTGCACTATTAATAATGCTGAAAAGGTCAATATTGGTAGAAGCCATAGTATTGATAGATAGCTACCTGAAGACTCTATAATAAACCCGAATATTATGGGTCCAATCATAAATCCAGCGTCGAAGGCCATGGAGTATATTCCAGACCCAAATCCCCTAATTTCAGGAGGCAAATCGCCTAGAGCAAGTAACTGTATTGCTGGAACCCATAAACCAGTTCCAACACCAACTAAGATTGCTACTACATAAACAAGTGGTGGATTTGGAAATACGCTGAGAATGATGTAACCTAAAGTTATTATTATGGCGCCAATAGATGCCACCGGAATAGAGCCATGTTTATCAGCAATCCTTCCACTAGTCGCCCTTGTCACGATGCTTGCTCCACCATTAATGCTTGAAAAGAGTCCGTAAGTCGCTGTACCTAAACCAACACTAACATAATATGCGGGTAAGAATGCCCATACTCCACTCATGGCCATAGAATAAAATATTACAGCCAACATTGAACCAATGAAATTCAATTTCAAAAGTCTTTTAATATCCTTAAATCCATTTGAATTACCTCTATGCTTAACAATATCCTTTGGAACCATTCTGCTGGTGAAGTATATTATGATAAGGGCGGTAAAGACGAATAGAAAGTTTATTATGAAAGTATTCCTGTAACCCATTAGGTCAGCCAAATATCCGCCGATGCCAGGCCCCAACAATTGACTTATTCCAAACATCGTGCTCCTCCAACCCAGAGTTTCCCCAACTCTATTCACTGGGGAGAGATCTATGGCTGTGGATATGGATGCAGGCATGAAGAATGCTGAAGCTAAGCCGCTCAAAATTCTCCCAAAGGCAAAGGACCATAGGTTATTGGATAAAAAGTAAATTATTGCTGCAGCACAGTTGAGGGCAGTTCCAAGCATTAGCGTCTCAAATCTCTTACCACGATCAACAATTAACCCTGCAAAGGGTCTAATAATTATGGTTACCATTGATGTTATAGATGATAGTAAGCCAATTATAATTGCATCAGCTCCTAGAGAAAGCGCGAATGGAGAAATTATTGGAGAAACTATCATTCCACCAGTGAAGAAGATTAGTGTTGAAATGTGAAGGAGCCATGCTAACTTCACTAAATCGTCCACTATTTTTCACCATGAAATGTATTATTAGAAATATAAGGCAATTGTGGTTTAAGTCTTTCTGTGGGTGGAGTGAATTTTACTTTAATGGTACATACATGCTTGATCTAGTAGCCCTTAAACCTGGAGCTCCATGAACCACCTTCTTGTTCGTTATTGCAAACTCACCTAGGTAATGCCCAATCATCTCAGTGGTTATCTCAACTGGAACGAAATCTTTGCCATTATGTACATGTATTGTTAAACCAACCATTTCCGGTAGTATTATCATATCTCTACAATGCGTTCTTATCTTCACATTCTTACCTTCACTCATAAGTTTCTTGGCCTCCCTAATCTTCTCCAATAATATACGTTGCTGGGGAGTTAACCCCCTCTTCAAGCTCCTCCTCTGCCTAGAGGGGAGTAGGGTGACAAATTTGTCCATGGGCATTTCAAGCAATTGCTGGAGCGTATACCCCCTATAAGTGAATTCCCTTGGCATAACGGTACACCAACAACCTCATACACTTAATGCTTAAATATCTAATAAACTTTACTTCAAAGTATCATTCTAAGGGGAAAGCAAAATTTTTATAGTATTTAATGGAAAAATGCTTAGTCTAAATATTTGATATGTGTAGGAGATTAGGATTATGCCCAGTTGGGGTTATTCAATAAGGGGGCTGAACCCCGAGACAACTGCGAAAGCTTGTGGTAGAGATATGAATATTTCATATAAGGCAGCATATGAGATATGTAAATTCATTAGGGGGATGAAGCTCGAAGAAGCAATAGAGTATTTGGAGAAGGTATGTAGGAAGGAAAAGCCCATCCCATTCACAAGGTTTACTGGTAAAGTTGCACATCATAGGGGGATGGAGGGAAGAGCTTCATTAAGATACCCTGTCAAGGCATCAAGGGAGATAATATCATTATTAAATCAAGTTAAAGCTAACGCTGAATATAAAGGTTTAAACCCGGATAAATTGAGGATAATTCACATTGCAGCCATGAAGGGGCCTACGATAAAGAAGTATATTGAAAGGGCGTTTGGAAGGGCATCACCATACAATAGGCAACTCGTACATATAGAAGTGGCAGTTGCGGAGGAGGAAACATGAGTATAAAAAGATACTTCGTCCATGAAGGATACAAGAAAATGCAAATCGATGAATATTTAATGAAGGAATTTGAGAAAGCAGGATATGCTGGAATGGAAATGTATAAAACTCCACTGGGAACAAGAATAACAATATACGCTGAAAGACCTGGAATCATAATAGGTAGAGGAGGAACAACCATTAAAAAGCTTGCTGAAACCCTTGAGAAGAGATTTGGCGTAGAGAGACCTCAAATAGCAATAGCACAAGTACAAAATCCGGAACTAAATGCAAAGGTCATGGCATTAAGAATAGCTAGGGCAATGGAGAAGGGGGTAAACTTTAGGAGAGCTGCCTTCGTCGCATTAAGGCAAATAATGGATGCTGGAGCTAGAGGAGCTGAAATAATAATAAGCGGAAAACTGAGATCAGAAAGGGCAAACTACGAGAAGGTTAAAGCTGGAGAACTATTAAAAGCAGGGGAGAAGAAGGAAGTACTCGTAGATGAAGCAAAAGCAGAAGTCCTATTGAAACCAGGAAAGTATGGCATAAAAGTGAGGATAATGCCACCAGTAAAAACCCCGGACGAAATCACAATAAAGGAGAAGGCTGAATTAGAGGAGGGGGAGGAAAGTGGCGATAATAAGAGTGAATGAAATAAGGAAAATGACCCCTGAACAGAGGAGGGAGAAGCTTTCAGAACTTAAGGCAGAATTGGCGAAAACCATGGCTCTAGCAGCTTCAGGAGCCCCTCTAGACAACCCCAAAAAGATAAGGGAACTGAAGAAGGCAATAGCCAGAATACTCACAATAGAAAACGAAGAGAAGAGGAGGGGGAAGAAGTGAAGATAACTGCGAAAAATATAATAGCCCACGAACTCATTGGTTTAAAGGTTAAAGTGAGCGAATGCAGTAACAAAAGCTGCATAGGAATTAGTGGAATGGTAGTTGATGAAACTATGAAGACAATTAAAATAAAAGATGAAAAGGATGGTAGAGTGAAAGTTATACCAAAAATTAATACAAAATTCATATTCGAAACTGAGATAGGGGAATTGGTGGAAATTGATGGAAACGTGATAATAGCAAGACCTGAAGATAGATTGAAAAAGATAGCTGTGAGGAGGAGATGGTGGTAGATGAGCACTCCAGCAAGAAACATAGGAATACCGGGAGTTAAACCTCCAACAACAACATGCAACGATCCATTATGCCCATATCATGGGAAACTTAGCGTTAGAGGGAAGGTGATCGAGGGAACCGTTGTAAGTAGCAAAATGAGTAAAGCAGTAGTTGTACAGAGAGACTACTTATACTATGTTCCAAAATATAAGAGGTATGAAAAGAGGAGGTCAAAAATACATGCATACAAACCCCCATGCATAGAGGTTAAAGAGGGGGATATTGTAAAGATAGCTGAATGCAGACCCATAAGCAAAACAATATCATTCGTAGTCATAGAGAAAGTGGAGGGGGGAGGAAGTGGCTAAGAGGGGAGCTAAAGGGGCTGTTGGAGTATCATATAGACATGGTGTAAGCGCAGGATTACCAGTTGGGGCTAGAATTAAATGTGCAGATAACAGTGGAGCAAAAATAGTTCAAATAATTGGAGTAGTAGGCTTAAAGGGTAGGTTGAGAAGGTTAGTATCAGCATCCGTTGGAGATATGGTTATAGTATCTGTGAAGGAAGGAACTCCAGAAATGAGGAGGCAAATACTTAGAGCAGTAATAGTTAGACAGAAAAAGCCATACAGGAGACTTGATGGAAGCTGGATACAATTTGAAGACAACGCAGCAGTAATAGTAACCCCTGAAGGGGAACCGAGGGGGACAGATATAAGAGGGCCTGTGGCTAAGGAAGCTGCGGAGAGATGGCCTAAAGTTGCAGCCTTAGCAAGTATAATAATTTGAGGGGGTGGAAATAAGTGTACTGGAAAACAAAATCCAAGAAACCTTCAAAACAGAGGAAAGCGATCCTTGAAGCCCCACTACATAAAAGGCATGATTTAATGGCAGCCCCCCTATCACCGGAATTAAGGAAGAAGTATAATAGAAGGTCATTCCCCGTTAGAAAGGGGGATACCGTGTTAATAATGAGGGGGGATTTCGCTGGAATAGAGGGAAAGGTTGTGGAGGTAGATTTAAAGGAGATGAGAATACACGTTGAGGGGGCAACCCGCAAGAAAGCTGATGGAACAATAGTATATGTCCCCATACATCCATCAAAAGTTATGATAACCAAACTCGACCTATCAGACGAATTAAGGAAGAAGGCATTGGAGAGGAAGGTGATGGAAAGTGGGTAGGAGAGGCCCTCCAAAACATTTAAAGAGATTTGCATCACCAGCATTCTGGCCAATACCAAAGAAGGCATATACATTTACAGTTAGACCATTACCAGGACCACATCCAATAGAAGACTC
>NZ_JANGFQ010000008.1:0-34265 GCF_024707025.1 Candidatus Culexarchaeum yellowstonense | reverse complement strand
CATGATGCTAAACGCATATTAACAGCCGATGAAGAAGACTTCAGCAAAATAAAGAAAACTTTGAAGGATAATCTAAACATAGAAGTGGAAATAGTAAGCCACACAAAATGAGAAACTTCACTTCAAAATTCAAGCAATGAAGAAACCCACAATAGTAGCTTGCATACCAGCATATAATGAGGAGAGGACGATAGCTAGAGTTGTAATTGAAGTGGGGAGGTATGTTGATAGGGTTATTGTGTGTGATGATGGATCAACAGACTTGACTGGAGAAATTGCTGGGAGGCTTGGAGCTGAAGTCATAAGGCATGAGAGGAATATGGGTTATGGTGCTGCTTTACACACACTATTTAAGAGGGCTAGGGAGATCGATCCAGATGTTATGGTTGTTTTGGATGCTGATCTACAGCATAATCCTAGTGATGTTCCAAGGGTTGTTGAGCCTATACTTAGGGGGGAGGGGGATATAGTTATTGGTTCAAGATTCCTTGCTGGGGGGAGTGTTGAAGCTCCGAGGTATAGGGTTGGTGGAATTAAGTTGATAACGAAATTGGCGAAGAAGGCTTCATATGGGGATGTGACTGATGCACAGTCTGGTTTTAGAGCTTATGGTAGGAGGGCAATACACTCAATAATGCCAACTGAGCAGGGTATGGGTGCTTCAACGGAGATATTGATGCAAGCAAGGGAGAATGGGCTTAAGATAGTTGAGGTGCCAATAAAGATAAATTATAATGTTGAGAAGCCATCAACACAAAACCCAATAGTACATGGGCTTGACGTGGTTTTAAGCATTGTGAAGCAGATGAGCATAAGGAGACCACTACTATTCTACGGTTTGCCAGGGGCATTGGCAATGATGATTGCACTATTCTTCTGGGTGTGGACAATACAAACCTTCACGGCGACAAGACAGATAATGACGAATGTTGCATTGATAGCTGTAGCCTCAACCATGGTTGGATTAATGCTACTCACAACTGCAGTAATATTGTGGGTGTTGGTAAGCGTGGTTAAAGGGGCGAAATAGATGTTGGAGGTAGAGGTTGTTGAAGTTAGGGGGAGGTGCCCAGTACATAGAGTTGGAGATAGAATTGTAATTGATGGTCCAAGGATTGTTTTGGAGGAGACGGATGCACTCTGCATACATGCCCTCTCAGTTATATTACATTATGCTGTTGCATTGGATGAGGGGGCTGACCCAGTTAAACTAGGCTTAACAAAGCCTGAAGATAAAGAGCATGCATATCTCCAATGCGTTGACCCATGGAAGCCATACACTGATGGTGGAACAGTAATATTTAGGTGAGGAAGGTAAAGTGAAGATTGCAATAGTACTTGGGACGAGGCCTGAAATAATAAAGATGTCACCAATAATAAGGGGGCTGGAAGAGAAGAATATGGAGTATTTCATATTACACACTGGGCAACACTACTCCTATAACTTGGATCAAGTATTCTTCGAACAGTTGAAGCTCCCCCAACCCAAGTATAATTTGAGGGTTGGCTCCGGGACGCATGCTGAGGAAACTGGGAAAATGATGATTGGAATAGAGAGGGTTCTATTGGATGAGAAGCCTGATATAGTGCTTGTGGAGGGGGATACGAATACCGTGCTTGCAGGTGCACTGGCATCAGTTAAGGTTGGGGTAACTTTAGGTCATGTGGAAGCTGGATTAAGGAGCTTCGATAGAAGTATGCCTGAAGAGATAAATAGGATAGTTGCAGACCACGTTTCAGACATACTATTCGCACCCACAGAAGTCGCAAAGAGGAATCTGCTCAGGGAAGGAATCCCGGAGGAGAAGATACATGTGACTGGGAACACTATTGTGGATGCAGTATACCAAAACCTAAAATTAGCTGAAACTATAAATGTTCAATTCGCAGACGATGATTATTTTCTAGTGACGGTTCATAGGCAGGAGAATACGGATAATCCCATGAGGCTTAGAAATATAATTGAAGGTTTAAAATTGGTAAGGGAATACTTCAACATGCCAATAATATACCCGATTCATCCGAGGACATTGAAGAGGATTAAAGAGTATGGCATTGACGTGGAGGGGTTAAACCTAATAGAACCATTAGATTACCTGAGTTTCCTGAAACTTGAGAGTAAAGCTAAATTGATATTCACAGATTCAGGTGGCGTACAAGAGGAGGCATGCATACTAAGAGTTCCATGCGTAACATTAAGGTATAATACTGAGAGGCCTGAAACCTTGGAGGTTGGTGCAAATGTACTTGCAGGAACAGAGCCTAAGGAGATACTTGAGAAAGCAAAAATAATGATTGATGCGAAGAGGGATTGGAGGAACCCATTTGGTGATGGCAGAGCTGCCAATAGAATAATAAACATTATAAGTAGAGGGGAATATAGAGAGTTTAAGTGATTGGTTTGGCGAAGATACTGGTTACTGGTGGACTTGGATTCATAGGTTCAAACCTTGTCAGGGAGCTTAGAGGTAGGGGGCATGATGTCTGGCTATGCGACTTAACACATTCCCACGACCCAAAATCCATTAGATGTGATGTGAGTAAGTATAGGCAAGTTGAGAGAATTTTTGAGCAACATGACTTCGAATACGTATATCATTTGGCGGCTGAGTATGGGAGATGGAATGGTGAAGACTACTATGAAAACTTATGGTTAACGAATGCTGTTGGAACGAAGAACATGATAAGAATGCAGGAGAAGAGGAAGTTTAGGATGATATTCTTCAGCAGTGCCGAGATATATGGCGATTACGATGGTGTGATGAGTGAAGATGTCCCTGAAAAGATACACATACACTTACTAAACGATTATGCAATGACAAAGTGGGTTGGGGAGATGATGATCAAGAATTCAGCCATGCAATATGGAACTGAAACAGTGATCGTTAGACCATTCAACGTATACGGTCCAGGGGAGCATTATAATCCATATAGGGGCTTTATACCTAAATTCATATATAAGGCGTTACATGATGAACCATACACAGTATACTTGGGGCATAAGAGGACACTTGAATATATCGATGACGTATGTAGGGCAGTTGCAAATATAGTTGAAAACTTCAAACCTGGAGAAGTATATAATCTTGGTGGAGACGAATTGTATGAAATAAAGTACATTTCAGACTTGATACTCAAGTATCTTGGGAAGGATGACTCGAAAGTTACATATAAGGAGGCTGAACCATTCACAACGAAGGTTAAGAGGCCGGACTCAACTAAGGCGAAGAGGGACTTAAACTTTAAGGTGAATGTTAAGCCTGAAGAGGGGATACCGAAAACCATAGAATGGTTTAGGAGGGTGTATGGCAAATGAATTTCGAAGAAGTACTCAGCCACTATACTGGGAAGAGGATACTGATAACTGGTGGAGCTGGATGTATAGGTAGCAACCTAACAAAAGCATTACTGAAAGCTGAACCTGAAAGGATAATAATAATCGACGATCTATCGGCATCATATGAATGGAATATACCAAAACATCAGAAGGTGATATTCATACATGGAAGCATACTTGATGAGGAGAAGATGAAGAGGGCATTCAGCTACAAACCGCATTATGTCTTCCATTTAGCAGCACACTTCGCAAATCAGAATAGCGTAGACCACCCTGAAACAGACCTACTCGTAAACGGCTTGGGAACACTGAAGACGTTAGAATACGCTAATCTAGTTGGAGTGGAGAAGTTCGTGTTCGCATCATCGGGATGCTCAGTATATGGAAGCCAAGCACCACTACCACTAAAGGAAGACTTCATATCACTACACTTGGACACACCATACCAAATCCACAAACTACTAGGAGAACTATACTGCAACTACTTCCACAACTACTATGGACTGCCAGTGGCCATAGCAAGATACTTCAACGTGTACGGCCCAGGAGAAGTACCCGGAAAATATAGGAATGTAATCCCAAACTTCATTTGGTGGGCAATGCACAGCCAACCACTACCAATAACTGGAACTGGGGAGGAGACAAGAGACTTCACATACGTGGAAGACATAGTTGACGGAACATTGAGGATGGGCGTTGTTGAGGAGGCTGTGGGTGAGGCAATAAACCTAGCATCAGGAACAGAAACAAGGATCATAGACTTGGCAAACTGGATAAACGAGATAACAGGGAACAAAGCTGGAATAATATTCAAACCAAGAAGAGACTGGGATAAAGCAATAAGGAGGAGAGCATCAATAGAAAAAGCCAAGAAGATACTTGGATATGAGCCAAAAACGGATATGAAGACTGGACTGAGAAAAGTCTACGAATGGATCAAGGAAAACATGGATAAAATAGAGAAAGTAGTGAAGTTTTGAGCGTTGGTGGAAAACATACTGTCAGTAGATGTGGAGGAAGTATTTCATGGTGAATATACACGACAATATAGACAAAACTTATACTACAGGACACCTGACAACATTCCGCCTATATTGAAGATGTTAGAAGAATACAATGTTAAGGCAACATTTTTCATAGTTGGAGAAATAGCTGAGAAATTTCCGGAAATCATAAAAATGATACTGGAAGAGGGGCATGAAATAGCTTTCCATGGATGGATGCATGAACCGTTATGGAAATTAACACCTGAACGGTTTAGAGAGGAAGTTAAAACCTTTAAAAAACTCCACCCCAATTGCATAGGTTTCAGAGCACCATCATTCTCCTTAAACAATAAAACGAAATGGGCTCTAAAAATACTATTCGAGGAAGGATTCAAGTACGACTCAAGCATATTCCCAACGTGGACACCATTATATGGAATGTACAAAGCTCCAACACACCCATACCATCCATCTATAGCCGACATAACAAAGGAGGATAACAGCCGTCTAATCGCGGAGTTCCCCTTAGCTGTATATAAATCGTTCAAATTTAAAGTTCCTATAGCTGGAGGTTTTTGGTTACGTCTATGGAACTTAGACATAATAGAGAAGGGTATCAGAAAGATCAATAATGAAGGATTTCCAGCAGTTATTTACGTACATAATTGGGAACTCGATCCCGAAACTCCTAGGTTAAAGCTTAATTTTTACAGATCCTTTGTAACGTATCACCACATAGATAAAACGGAGAAATTGCTAAGAAATATTTTAAAGAAATTCAGATTTGTAAACTTTGCTAATTATATGGCCTCTAAAGGTATGCTGGTATAAATTATGTTGATGTAAATAATGAAACTAAAACTTGTTATAAAGAAGAAGATAGCTGGCAAAATTTTTCATTGGATAGAAGGAAATAAAATATGGGCTTCATCAGGTTACAGCTTGTATGCAAGTGAGGATTTCGGAAATACCTTCAAAGAGATTGCTAAATTGAATGCTCCAACACTTATGAAAATTGCTAGTTATTCCAGGTTATTATCGAGAACATTTCGTTTAGGAGTAAGAGCCATGATAAAACTTAATAATGGAAATATTCTTGCTGTAGCGAGTGGAAAGGTATATAGAATTTGCAACAATAAAATTGAATGCATATTTGTTTTCAGTAAAGGGATAGGCCCATTAAGAAATGGTTTGTGTCAAGACGACGAAGGAAACATATACATGGGAGAATACTTTATGAACGATGAACATCGTTATCCCGTAAACCTATTCAAATCAGAAGATTATGGGAAGAGTTGGAGAAAAATATTATCTTTAAAAGATGTAAGACATATTCATTTTGTTCAGTTCGATCCTTATGAGAGGAAAATTTGGGTTGGAACTGGAGATCGTGATTTAGAGTCAAAGATTATGGTATCTGAGGATGGAGGGGAGAGTTGGGGGATTATAGGTTGTAGCAATCAAAAATTCAGAGCAGTAAGTTTACTCTTTACTGAGGAATACGTTTATTGGGGGACGGATACGCCAGCAAAACAAAGTTACATATATAGGTATAGGCGTAAAGATGGGAAAATAGAGCGACTGGTACCTGTAAATGGACCAGTCTACTATTCTGCGAAGCTAAATGATATTATTTTGTTCTCAACAGGAGTTGAAGGAAGAAGCGAAGGAGTAAGTGCAGCTTGGGACAATTATGCTCACATATGGGCATCTCGTGATGGCATACATTGGCAAGACATAGGAAAATGGGAAAAAGATAGATTACCATATATATTTGGTTATGGAAGAATAAGCTTTCCTAATGGTAACTTTAATGACGCATTAGCCTTTACTACCGAATGTGTAAAAAATGCGGATAGAACTTCATTCATAGGAGAAATAGTGGAAGAATAAATGGAAAAAGAAATACTAATTCGCAATTATAATCATGGGGAGGAGGAGGAAATAGTCAACTTTCTAAACCTTTGCTATGGGAAATGGGGGGACATCAACAAATGGAAATATCGATACCTTTCATACCCTACATTTGACAAAGATAACATTTCTATTCTAGAATATGAAGGTAAAATAATTGGCCATGGGGGAATACACTTTAGAGAAATGATACTTCCCAATGGGGCTATTTTGGTAGGGTTACTGGGAGATGGAGCTATACATCCAAATTTTAGGGGGATGAAACTTCACTCTAGAATTCTTCGCCATAGATTTGAAATAGCATGTTTAAAAAGTGCACCTCTAGTGTTTGGATGGACGTTAAAAGGGTCGGATGCTTACAAAAGTGATGTGAGAGCTGGATTTGTTGAGATTAAACAATTACCCGCTTACATAAAAATTATCAGACCAGAAAAAGTGCTAAAAGCAAGTTTAAAGGATTTTCTGGCAAAAAATCAAAGGGTAAGAAAAGTATTCCAAGAAACGGATTTTGATATGATTTTTCAGTTTAAAGAACATACTTTCAGTATACAGTCAATAATTGCTACTCCTAAGACCTTAACTTTTAGTGAAAAAGATTACGTTAAAATTATATATAATGAGAAAGCTATAAAGCATCTTGTGAATTTCAGAAATATGAGTAAAGTTAAAAGGATCTTATCTCTAATATATTTGCTAATTTTTATGAAGATAAGGGTGAAAATCGGTTCTATCCGCATGTTTTTTAAAACAGTTTTAAAGGGTTGGACACTTGTTAAAACGCTATAGTGGAGATGAAATAATTATTAGAAATTATTCGGAAAGCGATCTAGATGAAATAATTAAGCTCTATTCCACATTTCAAAATCTTCCTTATGCCTACTTAAGCAAAGACGAAAACTTTATAAAATATTACCTTAAACATTACAATGTTAATGCAGATTCTGTACTTGTTTCGGTTAAAGATTCTCAAATCACAGGTTTTGCTATTATTGCAATTACAATAGAAGATGATGTGAAATATGGAAATGTAATCGAGTTCCAAGCTATTGATTCCCAATCAGCAGAAAAATTAATTCAAAAAGTGGAAGAGTATTGCAGTAAAAAGGATGTAGATGCTATAATAGTAGCCCTTCCGCCACATTTACAGAAACAAAAACCAATATTCTTAAAGCAATGGGTAAGCTTCAACCCAAACATTATGATAGCAAAATGCGTCTCTCCCTTTAACCTTTTAAAACAGCTATTTTCAACTAATAATAAACTTAAGAAAAGAATTGAGGGGAAATCAGTAATTTTTCGCATAGATGGAGTAGCTTATAAAGTTAATTCGATTAAAGATGGCGTAGATATCGACATCGTACAATTATCGGAAATTCCTAAAAATAAACTCATAATTGATTTAACATCTCAAAATTTAACAAAAATATTATTTGGTAAATTAAATATAGTGTTAGCTATAATAACTGGAAAAGTAAAGGTAAATACCATAAGGAAAATAGGATTTGTAGTAAAATTGCTAAATGACTTGAGGATAACAGATGCAGTATATGTTTCTCCAGGGGATCTTGTATGAGGATACTAGTTGTTCAGACGACTGATTGGATAAGGAGAAACCCCGCACAGCAGCATCACTTGATGGAAATCTTATCACTTAGGGGGCATAAAATAAGAGTGATAGATTTTGAATTATTATGGAAAGAGAAAAAAGGTGGACTTTTTTCAAGAAGAAGAATTTTTAATAATGTAAGAAAGATCTATAAGGGTGCCAGTGTAACTGTTATTCGGCCTAGCTTTATAAGGTTCCCAATACTTGATTATTTATCTATTTTATTAAATCAATTTAAGGAGATTATGCATCAAATTAATGATTTCTCGCCAGATGTAATAGTGAGTTTTGGCGTAGTTGCCTGCATAGCGGGAAAAGTTGCAAAAAGAAAAAGGATACCTTTCGTCTACTATTGGATAGATGTCACTCATCGTTTAATACCATTTAAGCTACTTCAACCCATTGGATGGTTAATGGAGCGTGAGGCCATAAAATTAGCGGATAAGATATTTGTGATAAATAAAAAGCTTATGGAGTATGTAATAAGGAATAAGGCTTCTCCTAGTAAGGTTGTAGTACTTGGTGCTGGAATTGATCTCAGGAGGTTTGATCCGAATACCATTAACAGTAGCATTATTAGAAAGCGTTTCGAATTGAAAAATGAGGATATAGTTCTCCTCTTTATGGGTTGGCTTTACAAATTCTCTGGGCTAAAAGAAGTTGCCATGGAACTGACGAAACATAAAAATGTCAAGCTTTTAGTGGTTGGCGATGGTGATCTCTATAAGGAACTTCAGGAAATTCGAGACAAATACAACATTCAAGATAGACTCTTACTTTTAGGTAGGAGACCTTACTCCGAAATACCTGAGCTTATAGCAGCATCTGACATTTGCATATTACCTGCCTATCCAAATGAGCCAATAATGATAGATATAGTGCCTATCAAAATTTACGAATACATGGCAATGGCAAAACCAGTAATTTCAACTAAGCTCCCAGGAGTTATGAAAGAATTCGGTCTAAATAATGGCATCGTTTATGTTGAAAGACCAGAAGATGTTGTTAATGAAGCTATCAAACTAGCCATAAATAACGATGTTAAAGATCTTGGCAGAAGAGCAAGAAATTTTGTTGAAAAATATGAATGGAATAATATCGCTAATGATTTTGAGAAAATTCTAATCGATTTAAAAGAAAGCCTATGAGAATACTTCAAGTAACTCCAAAATATCCTCCCGCATGGTCTTATGGCGGCATAACTAAAATAGTGTATGATATAAGCAAAGAGCTTTCCAAACGAGGCCATTATGTTGAAGTCTGGACCAGCGACACACTTGACCGATATCGGCGTGTTAAGAAGAACTATTATAGCAAATCTATAAAAGTGATACGTTTAAAAAATATGAGTTTTGTCTTAACTCGTACTTTTTACAATATCCACATAACTCCTGATATTATATCCTTTGCTAGGAATAATTTACATCATTTCGATATAGTACATCTTCATGGCATACGAACATTTCAAAGTTTTGCAGTCTTCCCCTTTCTTAAAAAGTATCATACTCCTTATGTTTTACAAGCACATGGATTACTTTATGAAGTTAAGCCGAAGGAACCATCACATTGGACATTATACAATTTTTATAACGTATTATCTGGGAGAATATTATTAAAGAATGCCAGTAAGGTTATCGCTCTCGATTGTGTGGAGGCTGAACAGTATAAGGCTGTAGGTGTACCTGAAGAAAAGATCGCTATAACACCCAACGGGATAGACCTTTCAGAGTATGCTGAATTGCCGCCTAAAGGCTCCTTCAAGAAGAACTAGCACCGTACATAAAAGCTAAAGTAAAGGAGCTTAAGCTGGAAAACTTGAAGATAATGGACAAAATTCTGAGCAGAAATGAAGTAGCAAAATTGCTAAGCGAAGCCGACGCACTGATCCTACCGTTAAGGGATTTTGGAAGACCATACCTAGGAATATCCTCAAAACTATATGAGTATCAGGCAGTAGGAAAGCCGATAATATGCTTTGCAAATGGCCAACCAGCGGAATACGTAAAGGAAACAAGGTCTGGAATTGTTATGAAGCCTGGAGACTATGAAGCTTTAGCTAAAGCTATAATATGGTTAAAGGAAAACCCAAAACTTGCATTGGAAATGGGAGAAAACGGCAGAAGATACGTAGAGAAAGAAGCATCCATAGAAGCCATAGGCTCAAAAATGAAGCAAATACTACAAGCATTAATTGCAAAACATGGTCAAAGTGCTCATTAATGGAAATGCTCTGTGCTAGAATTCCTTTAGCAATTAAGAACATGTTTTCATTCATTAATTTAATATTTAGACGAGGAAGCAAGCATAAAAATCTCGTAAATAATTAAAAAATATGACTTCAAAATTACATTTCGATATTGCTGTAATCAGGTCCAATCCAATTCCAGCTATAGGTGATCCACGCGTTGAAAAGATTCTTAGATGCTTGTCCAAAAAGTATAGGATAATAGCCTTAGGCTGGGATCGTGAAGCAAATAATGACTTATTTTGGTATAACGGTAAAATTGCTGTTAAACACCTCAGATTAAAAGCACCTTATGGAAAAATATGGCTTGTTTTTTACTATCCTTTATTTTGGGTGTGGGTACTTATTAATTTGATTATTTATAGGCCTCGAATCGTTTATTCTTGTAACTTAGATACATTGATACCAAGTTATGTCTTTAGGATTCTATTTCCAGCCAAATTAGTATTTGATAGTTTTGACAAGTATGCCATGGCGTTTATACCATCTAACTATCATGTAATTTATACGTTTGCGGATATGCTCGAGAATATGTTAAGTTCCAAGGCTGATGCGTTAATAACTGTTTCTAAAGAACGACTAGCTACCTTTGGTAGATACAAGCCTAAGTATAGCGAGGTAATTATGAACTGCCCTGAAGATATGCTAGGAAAAATCCAAAAAAACTTATCTCATTTACATGTAAATGATGTGTTTACCCTAGTTTATGCTGGAATAATATGTTACGATAGAGGATTGCTTTTACTTGCTCATGCAATAAGAGAGGTGAAGGGTACTCGTTTGATCTTGGCTGGAAGAATTATGCAGGACATAAGGCAACTCCTTCAAAATCCTAATATTCAGTATATAGGCATGTTAGAGTACAGTAAGGCTTTAGAATTGCAGGGAATGGCTGATGCAATTCCCATATTATACGACCCGAAGATACCGATAAATCGTGTTGCTAATCCTAATAAACTATTTGAAGCCATGATGTTGGGCGTTCCTGTAATAACAAATGTTTGTAAAGGAATTGTTGAGGAAACAGGCTGCGGACTAGTTGTAGAATATAATTACAAAAGTGTAAAAAAAGCATTGCAATATCTTGCCTCTCATCCCGAGGTTAGAAAGAAAATGGGTGCTAATGGAAGAAAAGCGTTTGAAGAAAAATACAACTGGAATTTAATGGAAGAAAAATTGTTGAGACTTTGCCAAAGATTATTGAATAGTTGATATAATAACCTTAATTTGGACGAGTAAAAGATGGAGATATCTTGTGTTACAGGCCGCAATTCAAGAGAAAAATTGCCTTTAGTTTCGATAGTTACACCTGCATATAATGCAGAAAGGTTTATTGAAGATACCATTAAGAGTGTGATGAATCAAACATATCCATATATAGAGCACATTATTATTGATGATGGTTCAACCGACGGGACTCCTCAGATTCTACAGAAATATGAGAGTTTATATAATTTAAAGTGGTTTTCAAAGAAGAACGAAGGGCAAGCAATTACAGTTAATAGGGGGTTCGATCTTGCCTCAGGGGAAATAGTTGTTTGGCTTAATGCTGATGATGTGCTTTTCACTAAAGATGTAATATACGAAGTCGTTAAAGCATTTATTCGGCAACCAATAGCTAGTGTAGTTTACGGTCACATGGCCATAATAGATGAAGAAAACCATATATTGAAAATTCAATATGCTCCTCCTAAGTTAAACTTTGAAATTTTACTTATAGGTCATTTTGCACCATGTGTATTTTACCGAAAGGATATAGTTTCTAAATATAAACTTGACGTCAGTCTCAATTATGCTATTGATTACGATCAGTGTCTAAGGATGGCTAAAGATGGAATAATTTTCTATTATATAAACAAACCACTAATTGCATGGAGGAGACATAAAGCTACAAAAAGTTTAAGTGGAAGAAATAAGTTGAAGGGAGAAACCATTCACATTAAGAAGAAATATGGAGTTAAAATGAATCATTATAAATATTCCATGATGAAAGTATTTTACTATACTTTAATATTTGTCCACAAGATTTATGGAGTAAAGGATATTTTAGAGCTTTACGCAACTCCCAAAAGGCGTCGATTAGCTTTTAATGCTAAGTTTGATTCATTGACAAAACTAATTTTTAGACAAGTAATACCATATAAATAGATTAAAAACGGTTATTAAAAGTATAAAAGATGCATTAAATGAGTATGACTCTCATTAATTTAAGAGATAAAAATTTACTTATCATTACCCCAAATTTCTTTACACCTATAAAAGATGAAGTCTTAGCAATTAGAAATTATCTTTATTCAATTTACGTAGCGATCCCCCAACCATTTTTCCCTAAAAACCTTCTAAATATTCAAAGTATTCGCGAAAAATATCTTTGGATTTCGTATGCATATTCAGATATTACTGAGTTCCATAATACTAATGTCCGATTTTATTACCCAAAATCATTAATACTTCCTTTAAATTTTGTAAAGAAAAAAGCACCAGAATTTTTTTCCAAAAGTCTACTACAAAAAGTAAGCAAATCTAATTTGAAAGTAAACTTAATACATGCACATAGATTAGACTATGGATATATGGGGGCAAGACTCAAAGAAAGATACAACATACCGTTGATAATAACTACACATGGTTCAGATGTTTATGATTTCCCATTTAAAGGAAGATATGAATATTTCGTGACCAAATATGCTCTTAAATATGCGGATCACATAATCGCTATTAGCAACAAAGAAGCAAAAACTTTACTATCACTAGGATATTCGATTGACAAAATATCTGTAATTCCTAATCCAGTTGATACAAGACTTTTTAGACCTCTACCGCAAAATAAATGTAGATCACTACTGAACCTTCCTTCTAATAAAAAAATACTACTAACTGTAGGTAATTTAACTAAAGTAAAAGGACACATTTACCTATTAGAAGCAATGGCTTCTATAACAAGCAAGGAAGAGGATGTTTTATTAGTGATTGTGGGTTCAGGTCCTCTTAAAAATTTCCTTCTTAAAGAGATAGATAAGTTAAAATTGAAGCAAAAAGTGTTAATGGTTGGCGAAAAAACGCATAAAGAGATTCCTTTGTGGTTAAATGCTTCTGACATATTTATTCTTCCAAGTATTGATGAAGGTGTACCATCAAGTATACTTGAAGCAATAGCTTGTGGAAAACCCGTAATAGCATCTAATGTAGGTGGAATACCAGATATAATATCGACTAACGAAATTGGATTTCTAATTCCCCCACGAAACCCGAAAGCACTATCCAACGCGATAATGGAAGCTTTGGATAAACATTGGAACTCAGAAACTATACGCAAGCATGCAATGCAATATTCCATAGAAAATATAGCAAATCAAATTATTGAATTATATTTCAAGATCTTAAAATCATGAAGATATCGCATAGTTTGTTAAATCACCTAACAAAATTAGTTCGCAAATTTCTCTTAAAATTAATGTTAATATCAGAAACTAATCCGTTGGCTAACCCACTTTTTGGTGATACTGCCATTTTATACGCCTTTGTTATAAGACACCTAATTAGACTTGAAAAAGGTAAAAAGGTTCTTGATGTTGGTTGTTGCGGTTCGCCATTAACTACAATAATCAAAGAAATCGGGTTTAATGTTGAAGGTATAGATATTCGCCCCAGCCCACTTTACTACGATAGCATAAAATATAGATGTGAAGACTTTTTAACGGCCAAATTTGACAATACCTACGACGTAATAGTTATGTGTTATGTACTTGAACATATAGGATTAAAAGGTAGATATGGTTCTACAGAAGTAGAAGGTGGAGATTTATTGGCTGTCAGAAAAGCTAAAGCTCTTTTGAAACCTAATGGTTTATTAATTATAGGAATTCCGTATGGAGTTGAGAAAGTAATAAAGCCTCTTCACAGAGTTTATGGCAAAAATAGTGCACTACTAAAATATTTGTATAAAAATTTTGAGTTAATTGCTGAAGAATTTTATAAAAAGAATGAAAATAACGTTTGGATTAAATGCGATGAGCAAGAAGCGGCAAAGGTTAATCCATCAGAAGATAAATATGCTTTAGGATTATTCGTTTTTAAGAAAATGGAAAATGAAATGCGATCTACCAAACAAGATATTTCCTAAACTTTTCCCTCCCATTCGATTTACAGAACCTATTCTGAGACCTTCAGGAATTTTAACATGGGAAGGAAGAAATATACATAGTAATTTTGTTGTAAAAAATGAAGAAAAAATTCTCATTTATTATAATGGTCCTCGAATCAGGTGGGGGGGAATTGGCGTGGCATATTCTTTAAACGGGAGGCTTTTTGTAAAATATAGAGACAATCCAATTTTAAAGCCAGATAAAAATGAAGAAGCACTATGGAAGTGCTGCGTTTTGAAAATGGGATCTAAGGATTATAGGATGTGGTATGGTGTGTTCAAGAAGGGGAAAGGATACGTTAATTACGCTTATTCTTCTGATGGGCTTATGTGGAGTAAATATGCGAGTAACCCTATTTTAACACCAGGTAATGCAGGAGCCTTTGATGAAGAAGGTGTTTATACATTCAGAGTAATGTATGACCGTTCGACCGACAAATTTATAGGCGTATATGGTAGTAAATATGGCCTAATTGGTTTAGCTATAAGTATGGATGGAATAACATGGAGAAAATTTGATGAGAATCCCATATTAAAACCTATATCTAATACTTGGGAAGAAGGAGAAATATTTCCAATGTATATCACCAAGTTTAACGATACGTACGTACTATTTTATGAAGGAAATGAAAAATTTGGAAGTCTTAATTGGAAGATAGGTATTGCCTATAGTCTCGATTTGAAAAACTGGAAAAGAGATCCTAGAAATCCCATCTTCAGTCCTTGTATAGGTAATTTTGATGAAAAAAGCGTAAGCGATCCTACTCCGATAATCGCTCAAGATAGAATTTATCTGTATTATGGCGCTTTTGATAAATTAAATAAAGGATCAGTAGGATTAGTATTAATTCCGCTTGAAAAAGAGATAACAGATTATTTCATGTCAACATATGGCATTTGGAATAATATTGAGGTGAAAGAGGATACGTATTCTATTGGCATAGTTTGCCCTCTATATAAAAAAGTGATAAATTTGAAATCAAAAATGCCAGGAAATCTGAAAGTAGAGGTTAAATTTAAAGGTGATGAGCGATACAAAATCTTTGACATTATCCCTGTGAAAGAAACTTGTGAATATACTCTTCCTTCCAACGTATATGCATTCAGAATTTCTTATGATAGAACTGCCAAGATTAGTGCCCTATGCAGATATGTGGCAACACATATTTCAGGTATTGAACCAGATGATATTAAGCAGAATAAATAATTTAAGACATTTAATAAAACCTTTAAATGCTTTGCTATTTTTATGAATGAAGAATAAATACGTCAATCAATTATTTCTCACATAGACTTGTATGATTTTCTTCAGACTACCTAGGAAAAGCTTACTTAGAGATGAGATTATTGCAACCATTAAAAGTCATAGAATTCACGCTACTTAGATATAGGTTGTGGTAATGGTACATTTACTATTAGAATCACTGAAATAGTCGGCGCTCAGGAAGTATATGGTATTGATATAGATGAGAAATGTCTTGGAAGTCTTCCACCCCCAATCAGAGGCTTAAAATTTAATTTAGAAGAACTTGGCCAAAAGAAACTGCCTTTCCCACCGGAATATTTCGATCTTGTCACCGCAGTTGAAGTTATAGAACATCTTCCTTATGGTGATCACCTCTTAATGGAAGTTCAGAGAATTTTGAAGTCTGCAGGCTACTTTTTAGTAACTACACCTAATCTTGCATCTTGGCTGAACCGAATTATGCTACTCTTTGGTTATCAACCAGCATATACTGAGCCTTCGAAATACTATTTGGTGGGCATGCGCAAAGTTGCCAAGAAATCATATATAACGGATTATTGTCACAAAAATCTCTACACTTTGAGAGCACTTAAACATTTGTTGGAATTATACGGCTTCGAAATAATCACAGCAAAAGGCGCTCAATCACATTATGACCCATTTTCTTGGATACCTGTCACTAATTTACCATCTTTAGCTCATAACATAATAGTCCTAGCTAAAGTGAAGCGCAGAGAAAATACTTCGAGCTAATTTGGCAAAAGAAAGGATAAAGCAAAAAAGCAGAAATAGTTAATAGAAATTCATTAATTATTTCTGAGCGTTTATATGAGACTATAATATTTTGAGGATTATCTAACTAGCTTGCGAATCATTAGGATGAAAGGTTTCTCGTAGTGAAAATATTAAGAATTTTATTTGTTCTAGGCTCCCCTAATCCTCTCCCTGGTGCAGGCTGGACTAGGGTAAGCTTTTTTGCAAAGAGTTTTAAAGAGAAGGGATTAAATGTGACTGTTATTGGAGCATTCTCTCCAAAAAGTTTGAAAATGGCTGGTTTTAAAAGCTGGAAGAAAATACCAATATATAATGTTATTCCAACCTTCTGTATTGAAAGTGTGCTTGCCTTGATGATTAACGTTCTTTCGTCGATAGTTTTGTTGCCTATAATATTCTTAGTCCTAAAGCCTAAGATCATCATAGCATCTTTGCCTAGCGGTGAGCCCGCAGTCGGCGCATACTTTGCATCGAAGCTTACTCATGCAAAGATTGTGTTTGACGTGAGGGATGAGTGGGAGGATTATATGATCTGTAAAGCTCAGTCAAAGGTTTTTAGAGAAGTTTATAAGTTGCTTAAGGCTTTAATGACAAACCTCTACAATAAGGGCGATCTGGTCGTCGCAGTCACTTATCCCATTGCTTGTAGCCTCAAGCTAAGAGGTGTAAGGAAAGTAGAGGTCGTGCCGAACGGTGCTGACGTAAATGTCTTCAAGCCTTACGAGAAGGATATTGTTAGAAGGCGACTTGGACTTATGGACGACGAGTTTGTCATCGTCTATGAGGGAAGTGTTGGAGGATACTATAGGCTTGACGTAGTTGTTAGAGCACTCGCAAGGCTTAATAATGCAGTTCGAAACAAAATGAAATTGTTGATAGTTGGTTCTGGAGAGGTATCTAATATACTGAGTTTGGCTGAGGATTTCGGTTTAAAAGATAATGTAATCTATTTGGGCGTAAAAAATGACAAAGTTGAACTTGCCCAAATAATATCAGCAGGCGATGTGGGTATAGTTCCATATGATGATAATCCTTTATGGAAAAACTCCGTTTCGGCAAAGTTCTATGAGTATTGTGCATGCGGCATCCCAGTCATAGCTACCGTTTATGACGACTCTTTGCTAGCCAGCATAATAAAGAAGCATGAAGTAGGTTTAACTACGCCACCGATGAATGATGAGAGGCTTTCGGAGGCAATTTTATGGATCTATCGAAATGCACAATTGAGGAGCGCTATGGGGAGGAGGGCTAGAATGCTTATAGAGAAGAAGTTTGATAGAAATAAGATTGCTGACGAATTCCTCAAGCTGGTTGAGAGATGTATGAGCAATGGGTAAGCAATTTCCTTTAGTGGGGAATTTAACAATAGTTACGGCGCTAGCTGTAGCTTTCTCGCTATTCACATTATGGTTAATAGACTCATGGATAAAGTATCCGCTCTTTCTCTTCGAAATCTTCACGATAATACTTCTATACCTTATAATTGACAAATATGAAATAAAGGTAAGAGTAAGCTTTCCATGTAATGCGCAATTAAACTGGGGGCTTATCATCGATTCCCTGCTGATTTCTTCTTCAGCGATCCTCATCATCTCGATTTTCATGAATATAAATGGAGGGATAATGCAGGTGGTATTAGCTTTACTTTGCACATCCCTACTTCCGGGATATGCGCTACTAAATGCGTCTGGGCTTATCCGTCACTTTACAAGGCTTGAGGGTATACTCTTTTCGTATATTCTCAGCTATGTATATACTGGGCTATTAGTCCTCGTTCTTCTACCCATAGATGTAAGCCTTCGGGAAACAACGATCTTACTCAGCTACGTCGTATTAGGTATGTTTTCTGCGTTGAAGCATTGGCGGCATCCTCTAACCTTCACTAAAGCCTTCACTAAAGGCTCGTTTGCAAGAAGGATAGACATATTAGCCCTCCTACTATCTACAGCATTCTACGCCATCTCCTTTTACTTCATATATCCTGGCTTTGCATTACTACCTGGCACCGACATCTCGCGGCATTATGCCTGCAGCATAGTTTTATGGAGAACTCCAGAACTCTACTCAGCGTTTCCATACTTTTTAGCACACTTACACGAGTCGGCATTCATCGTTCTCTCAAATGCTCCAGTAACAGTTGTTCAGACGATGCTTGTGCTGTTAAACCTTATGATGCCAATAACGTTCTATACTATGGCTAAAAATTACATGGAAGGTATCGATTCACGTCTTCCAGCAATATCTACAATATTTTATTCTACATTTTCAGGCTTCGCTTGGATATACTTGGCGAAACTGAAGCTTGAGGGTGTTCAGGGGTCTACTTTGAGCCTACTTAATATGGTTAACGATAAGGCCTATAATGGGGCCATGTATCTTGCCCAGCCATTTCTATGGTTTGTGCCTCTGTCTATGTCATTTACGATCTTGATCGTGCAACTAGCGCTTCTTAAAAAATCTAATGTAAGCGAAAAAGGTTTCATGGCTCTCTTTTCGCTGCTCACAATAGCCAGTTTCATGGTTCATATAACGGAGGCAATAATATTCTCGCTTTTCATAAGCTTTTACGCGTTCTTTTCGAAGGGTGAATGGCTTAGGATCGATGAAGCCCTCAGATCGTCCCTGTTCGGATTCGCATTTTTAGACATATTTTATTTGACGTTGCAGTACGTATTCGGTAGGCCTCTAGGCTTCTCAACAAGCACAACTCTCCTTCTCCCCACCTTCGTCCTCACCTTCATGTGCATATATAGGAGGTTTGCTCAAGATAAGGTGAGAAGGTTTTTGTCCAGGTTTGCTGTTAAATCGCTTGCTACGGTAATTTATTACATTATCTCATTTGCCTACGTATTAGGTTTTATTGCTTGGGTGGCGGGAATACCATCTTTCCACACTTGGATGGTCGTGGATGTAGGCTCAATACCGTGGTTCATCTATCCGATCTTCCTAGGCGTTACAGGCTTACTTATGATGGCCAGCCTCTACATTTTGCTTCAAAATTCTGGGGAGAGGAGGGTGATGATTTTTGTAGCTCTTATAGTATTCTCGTTCGTCTTCGGCAAGACATTAACATTTGTCAACGTTAACTTTTTCGATACAGGCTACTGGGAGAAGCGTTTCACAGCCTACTACTTCTTAGCATCAGCCGTAATCGCCCCAATAGCTTTCGTCAAACTCTTTGAGGTTATAAGGGTTCATTGGAATGGCATTAAGAAAACATTGGTTACAGCGACAATAGTTTGCCTCATCACAATCTACGGGCTTCAATCCATGTTCGTTGTAGTGGAATATTGGAATACTGTTTCGGCCTCCAAGCCTAGCCGAGAAGAATTTGATGCCGTAAACTTTCTAGCGAACACCATAAATAAGGACAAGTATGCTTACACTATAACCTTAACCGGATACTCGTATGAGATCCTCTCATTCTCCACCTCACCATACGAGCCAACTGGAATGCAGATCATTTACACGGCAAAGAATCCAGCAATGCCACTTCTATGCATGAAAGCCCACAATCTATCTCACGCCTACCTCTACTTGCATAAAAGGGATTTCGACATACTGAACAGGTATGGGGGGAGCTGGCTCGCTAGACACCTTATACCGATGTTGCCAACCGTTTACAGGAATAGTGAAGTAACGATATATAATGTTTCAAGCGTATCGTTCCCCCAGCCGAATTCGAACACGGCCTTGATAATACCCTTCGATGGCTTCATAGACTCTAGGGAAGGGTGGCTTTACGCATACGATATTCTCTCCTTAGGAGGATATAACTATACAGTCGTTTACGACCTAGACCCTAAAGCGTTAACATACAATACTGTAATATTATCCTTCGACCCCCCATCAAACAACACCCTCAAGGAGAGCTTCAAGGACGACTTCTCAAGCGAGTCAGGTTGGAAACCGGTCTCCGGTACATGGGAGTATGTAGGCAGAGGGCTTCAGGCTGGTGAGCAAGCAGAATATCAGGACGCCGTAATCTTAAGCCCCATCTCAGCACAGAACTTTACTGCCAGCTTAAGCTTTAATCCGTTGGAGGGAGATACTAAAGTGGCCAACTACGTTTCAATAATATTTGATTGGGAAAATGAGAAAAATTATAAGTATGCAGGACTGCTATTTGATAGCAGTGGGGTGATATACGCTTATATTTCATCCTGCACAGATGGTAACGTAATAAATTATCCTCCATGGCCGGGGTTGAATACAGGCTTAAAGTGGCAATTCGGCAACTCCTACAACTTAACGCTTTCAGTTAGAGGGGATAAAGTTCTATTGTACGTCAACGGGACACAATGTTTATCCGCGGACACCATGGTAAGCGGCGGCAGGCTTGGAATAAGAAGCGCACGCTTCTATAAGGTTCTGTTCACTTCATTCAAGGCGGATACCTTTACGTCCCTTCAATTGAGTGACGTTAGCAACTATTTGGATTACGTTAGAAGCGGTGGGCGTCTAATAGTTCTCAACACAAACGGCTACGGCTATTTTGCTGAAAGGATGCTAGCACGTGATAACTCTACGATTGAAGCACGCGAAGTTGGTGGAGCCTCGCAGAGCATAACGTTACCTGCGAAGGTGACCGTGCCAGCCTTCTCATCTAAACATGGAGGTGTAGAAGTAATCGCAAACTATAAGTCTCAAAGTGGTTTTTCAGCATATGCTGTAAGGGAGGAGGTTGGTTCAGGTGAAATAGTGTATGTAAACTTGTATCCCATTGTTGAAACGATAGGGCAAACGCAGGAAAAAGCAACTTTTTACAGCCTCCTCGGAAGGCTTCTACAACCTGCAGAAGTACAACTTGAGCCCTTCAGGTATGTCCCTCCACCGCTAACAGCTACATTCAAGGAAGTTGAAATGTCAGGAGATATTCATGTTAACACTCCAAGTCTCCTCTTCCTCATCAAAGTGGACTTTGAAAATGTGAAGGTTGTGGATAATAGCGGCAAGACTTCATCGATCTTTAATGTAACAGGATTGCGACTCTTTAACTATGGCAATGTATCCATTTCATCATCAAAACTAACATTATCTGAAGGAAGGGACTTTTACTCGAAGCTAAAGTTTAAAGACGATGTAACCATAACATTCAATGATTCCTCCGTATCGGTGGTCTTGACAACCAAGGATGGAACCACCGTTCAGTTTGACAATGTCAAGATACTTTCAATCAAAAGCTATGGGCAAATAGATTTGTACGCGCGTGAACCGACCATAAGTGTTCAAGGCTCAGCCTACTTCAAGGAGCTATATTCATC
The DNA here is from genome assembly GCF_024707025.1 of Candidatus Culexarchaeum yellowstonense. NCBI lineage: Archaea > Thermoproteati > Candidatus Culexarchaeota > Candidatus Culexarchaeia > Candidatus Culexarchaeles > Candidatus Culexarchaeaceae > Candidatus Culexarchaeum > Candidatus Culexarchaeum yellowstonense. The sequence goes on along the minus strand of NZ_JANGFQ010000008.1, from coordinate 12,749 downwards.
AGAGACGAGAACTCAGGGACAGGATTTAAAAATTAATGGAACCATAGCATTAAAAATGTATTTATCCGATATCTACAGTTGGGCCAGTTCATTCGACGCATCAGGCGTATTTGAAAGAAGCCCTCCACTTCTTTCATACGACGAGCTCGCAAGCCTGCCTCAAGCGGCATTATGGAGCATCGTGCTAGCGCCAATATTCATAACACTTGTGTTTATTACGTATCGTGGGAAGGACAGAACCAGGATTTAACATAAATAAGAAATTGTCAATCGCAGTGATTTCTGGGCCTATAGGTAAAACTCCAGAAGACATTACATATTCCTTCGTATTCGACGAAGTCTATCGATTAGCTCAAAGGGGAATAGAAGTCCATGTAATAAGATCCAAGATAGAAGGTGAATCTATGTCCTATGGAATACACTTTCATGGGATAGGGAGGAGGTATGACTTTCAAGCTTTCAACTTTTTGGCAAGAAACATTACATGCTATTCGCCAATATCTCTGATAAGGAAGCCCACAGCCCTATACTGGGAAAACCTCTACGCATCAAATGTTGTAAAAGTGGTGGAGAAAAATGACCTTAACTTAATTCACGCCCATTTCGCCTATCCAGAAGGGCTGGTTGGGCTATTAGCTAATAGAAGAACAGGTAAACCACTAGTTGTGACTGTACACGGGTATGACATACTTGTTGAACCATCTATTGGGTACGGGATAAGACTTGACTTAAGGCTTGATAATATCGTGAGAAAAGTTTTAAACGAAGCTGATGCTATAATAGCCGCTAGTAGGGCAGCTTTTAATGAGAGCATCAAAATTGTTGAAAATACTGAGAAAGTGTACTTGATACCCAATGGTGTCGATATTAAGAGGTTTAATCCAAGCTTAGATGGCTCGTACATAAAAAGAAAATGGGGAATAAGTGATCATGTTAAGGTAATATTCACGTTAAGGGCGCATGAACCTAAATACGGTATTGAATATTTGCTAAGAGCCGCCTCTTTATTAAAAAGGAATAATGTGATTTTTGTTATAGGAGGGGATGGTTCGTTAAGACCGTATCATAAGCGACTAGCAATTGATCTTGGAATAAAGGAGAAAACCATTTTTACTGGCAAAATCCCCCAGAACGAGGTTCCACATTATTATGCTATGAGCGATATAGTAGTTGTCCCATCATTACAAGAAGCATTTGGATTAGTCGTATCAGAGGCGTTGGCGTGTGGCAAACCAGTAATTGGCACTAAAGTAGGAGGAATACCTGATCAAATAATCGACGGCTATAATGGATTCTTGGTAAAACCTAAGGATCATAAAGAAATAGCTGAAAAAATACTTTGGTTGCTTGAACATCCTGATGAAGCTAAGCGGATGGGCATGAATGGAAGGAGAATTGTGGAGGAAAAATTTGATGTGGAAAAAAGAATAGACAGAATTATTGAAGTTTATGAGAAAGTAATTTCAAAGGGTATCTGAATAGGAGTGTACAATGAGGTAAACGCATTAAAAAATATATCCACAATAACCACTTGGATGTTATGACAACTTTAGAAAGAAAGATAGGTGAAGGTTCTTTTGTTGGTTTTAAGAAGCCTAAGACTCCACAAGAGATTGTTGAATATTTCAAGCATCTTTATGCATATAAATATGCTTCACGTTTTGCGGAAAATAGGTTTGTTTTGGATGTGGGATGTGGTGTTGGTTATGGTGCTGATGAACTGTCAAATAAGGCATATCTCGTTATAGGAATAGACATATGGAAAGAAGGAATTCGCTATGCTCATAATAAGTATAGTCGAAGTCATTTTCTAGTAGCCTCGGCCTTAAACTTACCTTTCAGAGATTCTTGTTTTGATGTTGTGACATCATTTCAAGTTATAGAGCACATAGAAGAGAGGCTTGCAAGAAATAAGGCGTGTTCTTAAAAATGGAGGCATATTTATTGTTTCAACACCTAATAGGAAGTTAAGGCTACTTCCATTCCAAAACCATGGAATCCAGATCATAGGAAGGAATATGATGCTAAAGAGTTTAATAGAGTTCTTAAAATGGTATTTAAGAGGTCTGAAGTCTTTGGACTCTTTGCAACCGAGAAAGCATACTTAATTGAGTATTATAGAGTTAAGCAAAACCCTCTTTCTGTATACATTTTCAACCCTCTATTTTGTATAATAGGAGATTTATTCCAAACTTTTTCCTTCAAATGATGAAAATTATAGCTAGCAAAACCAGCAAAAGCAAAATGAACGTTAGTAATAATATGAAACAAATTTCGATTAAAGACTTTAAGCTTTCAAACAAAAACCTAGATAGTTGTCTTGATCTTTATGGGATATGCAGAAAGTAGTTTTTTAATATGACAAGCATGAAACCTTTACAGGTTATAGCTGGTTTCTTCTCAAAACTTACTTCCAGAATCTTTTTGTGGTGGGAATTCTTGAGATCTTTTCGAGGATTATCGTTTAAGGGACAGATAAATCTCTTCATTTCAGCTCTTTTCGATATCTTCTTCCACTCGATATCTGGTTGGGCTTATAACCCGAAGATGCTATTTTCTGGAATCTACGGAATAAAACCATATGGAATCCTTGTTTACGGGAGGGGTGGTACGGAGGATCTCTATTGTGCATTGCCGAGGCGTGAATATGACGTGCATGACTTTATAGTTGATAACTTGAAGCCGGGGGATGTTTTCGTGGATGTGGGAGCGAATATAGGATATTATACGATCCTTGCATCTAAGCTTGTTGGTGCTGGTGGTAAAGTTTTCGCTGTTGAACCAGTGCCTCAAACTGTGGAGGTATTGAAATTTAATATTAAATTGAATGGGCTGAGAAACGTTACCGTTATAGATAAGGCTGCATGGAATTCTTGCTGTAAGTTGAAGATGAAGATAGCGTTTGGTGAATTTGGATGCGCATCTTTCTTCCGTAATGGAGTTGAAGTTGATGTAGACACCATTCCACTTGATGATGTGCTAGTGAATGTACCGAAGATCAAACTTATAAAGATAGATGTTGAGGGCGCAGAGTATGAGGTTCTTCAAGGTTTAAAGCAAACTCTCACACGCACAGAATACGTTGTCCTAGAGCTTTCGAGGAAGGTTGATGAATGTTTAAAGTTATTAAAGGAGTGCGGCTTTACATGTGAGAAGATGAAGTTTACAAGTTACTATAAATGTTATAAAACTCATAATATTGGAGTAGTGCAAGTATGATATATGGAAAGTGTGATAAAAATAGCTTATTGATGAAGAGGCTCATTAAATCGATTCAGGATAGGAGTTTACGCTTGGTGGTTTTGGGTTCTGGTTATGTTGGTTTGCCAACTGCAGCTTTGTTTGCTGATGCTGGTTTTAGAGTGGTGGCTGTTGATGTTAGACGTGAGGTTATTAGTGCTATTAATAGTGATTTTTCTGCGAGGGACATGGGCTTCAAAAGCTTATTAAGCGTAATGTTACGGCTAGTAAGTTTAAGGCCTCATCGAATTCTCAAGTGATTTTTCGTGAAATAGATACCGTCATAGCTTCTATTTAAACGCCATTATAAAAAAAGTAAAGAATATAATTAGTTTTTAGTATTATAAATATAGCTGATGAGATATAGAAAACTGTCCTTTAAATATTCTCTTTAGAATATCTATTTTAATTTGGGTGGGTTGAGTTTGAGTGTTGCTATTGTATTTGGTACTAGGCCTCAGATTGTTAAGTCTGCTCCTATAGTTTATGAGGCTTTGAGGTGTGGTTTGGATTTGGAGGTTATTCATACTGGTCAGCATTATGATTATTTGCTTTCTCAGGTTTTTATTAAGGAGTTTGGTCTTCCTGAGCCTGTGGTTAATTTGGGGGTGGGTTCTGGTTCTCATGCTTATCAGACTGGTGAGATTATGCTTAGGCTTGAGAAGTATTTGGTTGGTGGTAGGTATGCTTTGGTTTTGATTCCTGGGGATACTAATTCGGCTTTAGCGGGGGCTTTGACTAGTGTTAAGCTTGGTATACCTGTGGCTCATGTGGAGGCTGGTGCTAGGTGTTATGATATGAGTATGGCTGAGGAGGTTAATAGGAGGCTTATAGACCACTGTTCAAGGCTACTCTTTGCACCTACATTGAATTGTAAGAGGAATTTGGAAAAGGAGTCTGTTGTTGGGGAGATATATTTGACTGGCGATACTATGTATGATGTCTTCCTGAGGTTTAGGGATAAAGCTGAGAAATCGGATATTCTTGAGAGGTTGAATCTTGTGAATGGGGAGTATGGTTTGTTGACGCTTCATAGGGCTGAGAATGTTGATGATCCAGTGAGGTTGAAGAGTATTCTAGAAGGTGTTGGAAGGACGAATGTGGAAATAGTTTTCCCAATTCATCCTAGGACTGCTAATAGGATTAGGGAGTTTAATATATCTTTGGAACATGGTAATGTTAGGGTTGTTGACCCTGTGGGTTATGTTGATATGCTTAAATTGCTTAAACATGCTAAGCTTGTTTTGACGGATTCTGGTGGATTGCAGAAGGAGGCTTTCTGGTCTAAAACTCCATGTGTAACTTTGAGGGATAGGACTGAGTGGGTTGAAACTGTTGAGGCTGGAGTAAACTTCCTCGTTGGAACTGATGCCAATAGGATAATTCAAGCTGTAAGATTCATTGAAGATAATTATGATTTGATTAGGGGTAGATTTTGTGAGAATCCTTTTGGTGATGGTTGTGCTGCTAGGAGGATTGTGGATATCGTGATGCGTTTTATTTAATTGAGGTTGTAATAAGTTGAAAGTTATGATGAGAAGATGTACTTCCATTGCTAAAGGATGAAGTTGAGGTAGGTTTTATAATAATTGATGTGAGGAGGGTGTTTGATCCAAGTGTAGTTAAGGCTTTTGGTTTTAGGTATTATGGGTTAGGTTACGGATTTAAGAATTGAGTATGAGGGTGGGTATACTGTTCTCTCAATACTCTCCATATTTGCACTTGTATACAGTATTTCGCCAGCATTTAGCAATCTCCTCCTCATCTATGGGAAGACTGTAACCATACTTCTCTTAAGCATTATACCTGTAGCTGTAAGCCTATCAACAATCCCCCTCCTATGGCTTTTCGGCTTGAACGGTCTCGCCTTAATGAAGGGTTTATCGATGCTCTTAAGCTTCATAATATCATTGTACGTTTTATCTAGAGTTGTGGAGATTAAACTTGATAAAAATGTATTACTTAAAATCTTTTCATCCTCAGTGATTATGGCTTTAGCAGTCTTGCTTATTGAATACGTGTATTATAGTGAGTTTCTATTGCCATTATATGTATTTGTAGGGGGATTGGTCTACATGTTATCCTTAAGGTTTTTGAATGTGTTTGATGAGCAAGACATTCTCTTTTTAAGGCAGGTGTTTGGCGCTAAGATTGGATTAATTATAAGTAGAATAATGTTGTATTAGGATGAAGCATTTATTCAATGAATATGATGAGAATAGGATTAAAGTTAATATAAAGAAGGCCGTTGAATTCTTAGGTTTAAGCAGGCTTAAAAGTCCGGAGGAATCTATTGAGGGGATTGTGAGGAGAAGGCTTGTAAGATATGGTTTTAAATGTTGAGATTGGAAGATGGGATTGTATAGTTTGATAATTATTATACACATATGGAATTGTTGCTAGGGGAATTGGTCTTTATAGAAGAATTGGCCCATTATTCCTTAAGGCTGGTGCAGGTTGGGGTGGAAGCTGCTTTAGGAAGGATCTTGAAGCTCTATTGGATTTTGCCATTAAGAATTGTGTGGAGCTACCGCTTGTAGAGGCTACGTTGAAAGTCAATAGAAGCCAACCGTATAGGGTTGTTGAATTGGCTAGGGAGCTCATTGGAGATTTTCGTGGGAGGAGAGTTTCGGTTTTGGGATTGGCATTTAAACCTGGAACTGATGATGTGAGGGATGCAGTATCCATAAGGATTGTTAGGAGGCTTGTTGAGGAGGGGGCTAAAGTGGTTGTTTACGATCCAAAGGCCATGGATAATGCTAAGAGAATTTTTGGTGGAGATGTTAAATATGCTAATAGCGTTGAAGAGTGCTTGAAGAATTCGGAATGTGCAATTATTGTTACTGAGTGGGATGAATTTAGGAAGCTTAAACCAGAGGATTTCATAAGATTTATGAGGAATCCAGCAGTTGTGGATGGTAGGAGAATATATGATCCAGAAGTCTACTCCAGAAAGTTGAAGTTTAAAGCAATAGGATTTAATTAGAGGCTTAAAAGTTTGCTGGGCATAGTGGTGGACTATGGTGAATCTTGAGGAGCTCGTAGCTAAGACATGCGATGAATACGTTGAGAGATGGAAGACCGAGGGCAAGAAGTATATTCATGTTAAGGACTTTGAAAATGCCTACCTTGAGAACAACATTACACCAATAGAGCGCGAGTCTACGCTGGTGGAGAGGCTTAAAGTGCTTAACAAAGAAAACCCGAGTATCCCTCCAGAGATACCCCTATTTCCCTTGCCAATACTAAGAAGGCTTGCGGTGCACTTGACGAAAACCCTCGAAATCCAAGTGAACCGAGACCATTACGAGTACTGGGCTTGGAGTGCGGAGGTCTTTAAAGAATTTGAAGCCTCCTCACAGGTCATCAAGATGGTGAAAGAACCCCTCTTCCTCCTATTTCACATATGCCTAGCGAGGTTGGAATACACGCCATTAACTCGTGAATCTCAAGTCCTCAACAAAGTCATCGATGAGGTCGTTGACGAGCATGTTAAGCACATCGTTTACAACAAGTTCGTTATCGGGATACCTGTAGGAGCTGCTACTCTCGAGGCCCTTCTCAAGATGTACATCAAGTTGTACGGTCCTGAAGACAGCAGAAGAGAACTAGAAGAGTTGGAGAGGAGAGGTAAAGCGACTTTAGGAAGGACGTTGGAAGTCTTCGAGGGAAAAGTCTTGCCTCATGTTCCGCATGACCTTCATCGCGACGTACAAGACCTAATTAAGATCATCGAGAATGTCTGGAGAGAGTATGGAGGAAACTGGCGAGAAGTGCTTGCTCAGTGGAGGAATAAGTTCATGCATGGAGCAAAAACGTGGGCTCCAAGAGCATTTGGCGTTTACACGAATTTCGTGTGCTTAATCCTATGGCATACCATAAAGGAAGAGGAGTACGAATCAAGAAGGATGAAATTGTTGAAAAGAGTCAAGTTGTGGACTGAAATGGGTATTAGGGATTTTTGGAGCTTTTACCCGCCATAACACACCTAACCACTCTTGACAGGCCTTGAGAAGAGGCAAGGGGACTTTCTCGAAGAAATCTACAGGAAGTTTTTAATTCGTGGTTGTTTATATGTGTTAGTGTGGTTTTATGAGGTTTGAGTTTGGTAGGTATATAGTTGTTGATGATGATGTTTGTCATGGGAAGCCAATTTTTAGGGGTACGAGGATTCTGGTTAGTGATGTAATTGAACTGCTCGCCGCTGGAATTTCCATTGAGGAAATTATCAGGGACTATTATCCCAGTTTAAATGAGGATATGGTTAGGGAGGCGTTGGAGTGGGCTGCTAAAATCATAAGAGGCGAGCACTACGTTAAATACGCTAAAGTTCCTGCTTGACGAAAACGTTCCAAAGCTGGTTAAAGATTTTCTGGAATCTAAGGGTCATATAGCTGAGTACTCGTCGAAGGGAATGAGAAATAGGGATTTAGCTTCATTAGCCCTCAGTAAGGGATACATCTTAGTGACCAGAGATCATGACTTTGCTAATACAATTCTATATCCCCCAAAACAATTCCATGGTATAATAATCCTTCACATACATCCTCCAAAAGCTGAAAAGTTGATTGGAGGAATAGAAAGATTGTTGGCTGAAGTTAAGAGTTATGAGGGGAAACTATTAATTGTAAGAGACGAAGGAATTGAAGTCATCGAAGATAGAAGTTTAACGTTATGAGGTCAAGCTAAACCTGACATAATAGACTCTAAAAGAGAGAAGTTGTGAAGCCAGTTTATTTAAAATGGCTGGAAGCCTAAATATGACTTTGAAGAAGCCTTGAGGGAAACTGTGGAGTGGTATATTTTGAATAAATGGTGGTGGAAACCCCTAGCAGATGAGAGAGTCTTATATCCCACACCATGGAAGGCTTAAATAGGTAATGAGTTCTTGGAGTAAAGTGGTTGTTTAGATCCAAAAGCCATAGATAATGCTAAAAAGATTTTTGGTGGGGATGTTGAGTATGCTGGTAGTGTTGAGGAGTGTTTGAAGGATTCGGAGTGTGCAATAATTGTTACTGAGTGGGATGAATTCAAAAATATTAAACCAGAAGACTTCATAAGATTTATGAAGATTCCAGCAGTTGTGGATGGTAGGAGAATATATGATCCAGAAGTATACTCTAGGAAGCTGAAATTTAAAGCGGTGGGTTGAGTTTTTGAGAACTCGGATTCTAGTCTACGTTGTCGTATATAGACCTCAGTCTTCATCAGCCTCAACCATCAGTGCGCTCATGAGTTCCAACCCTGCTGGATTGACCCAACCCCACACATTTACATTCAAGCCGCGTTCCCGAAAGAGATATTAGTCCTTAATAATCATCATTATCTTAGTGGTTAGTTTGGGCATTGTTAGGGCCAAGGTCGTATTGAGGGGTTCCAAAGGCTCTAGAGAAGGTGCTGCGTTAGTGGACACAGGTGCCGCCATGACCGTTGTAGATAGGGATGTTGCCGATGCTGTTGGTGTCATGTATACTGGCAAGAGAAGGACGTTGATGAGTGCTACTGGGCATAGGCTTGAGGGGGAGGTAGCAATAGTTAGGGAGCTGAGCATCGAGGAGGAGGTATTAGATTATGAAAAGGTTCTTGCCGTAAGACTTAGTGAGGAAGTTAAAAAGGCTTTAAGAAAACTTGACGTTGACGACTCCATAATCATAGGAATTACAACGGTAGAACTTGCAGGGTTCATCCCAGATACGAACACAGGTAAACTGAGAAAAATCGAGACTTTCTTCTTCTAAACCTTAACCATCATGTAGGTGACATGTTAAGTTGCTACGTCCCCGAAACATGGAGTAAACTCTTGCACATGCCCTCAGGCGTGTGGCGCATTAAAGTCAATGACGTTAAGTAACTCCTTAGAGATTACGTAGACTTTGATTGTAGCTATTGCAAGAGTTTAATCAATTAAAATTGAAAATTAATTTAGGTATTTTTATGAACATACTTCGTAGAATCAATGTGTTTATTGACAGCAGAAAATTTTAATCATAACTTTTACATAGTAGTTGCGCGTGGTTATGGAACTTGTCATCACTTAAGATGCTCTACTAGCGTATTTTTCGCGATATTTTCCAGTACATCTTTATTACTACAAAATGGGCGGTCAAGTGAAGAAGGTATAAGGGCGATGTAATCCGCTCGCTGGAAAGGATTAAAGTGCTAAATGTCCAATATATTTTAACTTTCCTGTAACTGGGTCTACCTCAAGCCCAAGAGTTTCAAGTGTTGTAACACCTAGTACTTGTGCATCACCTTTTTCTGCAAACACCACTTCAACATCACCTTCATAGTCCTCATACTTTATAGTCACCACCCCAATCTCCCTTGTAACAACTCTTCCATCTATTGTCTTAAATTGCCTCACCCTCCTAGGCTTTACACCAAGCTCCTCAAGAACACTTCTGCTAATCCATGCAAACACAGAGCCTGTATCAACAATAAGTTCAACTTCTTTACCGATACCGGTCTCAAGACTCTTAACGACAACTTTAACCTTGGTTAAACCCATACTCTTCTCAAATACCTAGCTAGAGAGTTTTATTAAGTATTTAAAGCTAACGCTCTTCTCCAAATTGTTGCATTTGAAAATGAAGTTAAGACAGCATATCTAATAAGCTCTAAAACATATGAGAGGTTTGTAGCGAGGAGGTGGCTGTGAAGACCTTACTGGACTTAAATGTTAAATCCCTCCTAAAGGGGTTGGAGGATGCCTACGGGATAAAGCTTCCAGAGGAATTTATCGAGATTACGCATTAGAAACGGTCTTATAACAAAGTTTATATGTGGCATTTTTTATGGAATAAATGGTGTTAAATGTGGAGGTAATTGTTAAGGTGGATAAGCAGGGTCGAATAATTCTCCCAAAGGATGTTAGGAGAGCTATTGGGGTGGAGGGGGAGATGGAGATGGTGTGTAGGGTTGTTGGGGATAGGATTATATTGGAGAAGTTCTCCATGGAGGATATTCATAAAGCTTTTTCGGAGTTGGAGGAGATTGCTCCAAGCTTAGAATTGGATACTGTGAAAGTTGAGGGTGAAGATAAGTATGTTGACAGGGAGTATGCGCTACGCAAAATTGGAATTCGAAGCATTGGTTGATGTTGGTATTATAGTCCTCGCACATTTCAGAAATCCTGCACGAAAATATGCAGCTCAACTATTGCTCGATGCACTTACACTCAAAAGGCGTATCTTAATCCCCGTGAGCACATATATGGGAGCCTACATTATAATGACGAGGTACCTGAAACTTAAAAGTGTCAATGTGGCAAAGGCTTTATTGAAAACTCTATCCGTTGAATCCCCAGCATTCTATGAGAATCTCCCTAAGGATATTGTGGAAAAAGCTATACTTTCAGCGTCGGAGTTAAATGTTTCCTCGTGGGACTGCTATCTAATAGAGTTAGCCAAGAATCTCGGAATAAACAAGATATATACGATAGACGAAGAGCTGGCAGGGAAAGTTAAAGATGTGAATATTGAAAATCCAATTCCAAGAGACATTATGAGGGAATACCACCAATATGTTCGAGAGAGAATAATGTAAAAGATTCATGTAGGAAAATTTATAAAGTGTGGAAGCCTCTTATGATGGTGGGTATTTTAATCTCCTTGGAGCTAGCATTACCTAAAAAGATTGAAGAAAGGCTTAAAGAGGAATCTGAAAGAACTGGAGCTTCGGAGGAGGAGCTGATAGTTGAGGCTTTATTAAAAGCATTTGGGGAGCCCCTCGACCCGGAGGTTAAGGTTGAGATGCATTTAAAATTGTCGGAGAAATACATGATGGAAGCAGAAGAATTCTTAAAGAAGGGGGATCTCGTTCAGGCATCGGAGAAAGCGTGGAGGGCGGCTTCTCAAATTGTGAAAGCTCTTGCAGCAAGGGAGGGGAGGGAGCTTAGAAGCCATGGGGAATTGCATAAGGAAGTTGCCAGAATCACCGGAGAAACAAAGGATGAGGAGATAAGGTCTCTCTGGCAGTCTGCTGGAATGCTTCATCAGAATTTCTATGAAAACTGGCTTCCTCCGGAAATGGTCAAAGGAAATATCGAGGACGTGAAAAAGTTTGTGAGAAAACTAAGGCAACTGTTAAAATAATGTCAATTTAAATAGTGGATAGCTTCTGGGCAAGAAGATGCTTAGACTGTTAAACACTACATTTTAAACAAGTAATAAGTTAAATTGATAGTCTCCAACTATTTATTCATGTTGACTTCCTTAAGAGATGAGAGATAGGTTAAGTATTTAACTGGACGCATATGAAGCAACTGTAAGATGGCATCTATAAACTCTAGATATGATCTAAGTTTAATTGATAGTTCCCTTTTTAAGTTAGGAAATTATCATGCGGGTTTTATGAAATTATTGGAAGGCTATGATTATTTTTTAAGTTGGATAAGTTTATTTTGAAAAACTGGCATTATACTTCTCTATTGAGAGATAGAGTGGTATGCTGTGGAATACGTCATCCCAGAGGAAGTACTCAAACACATCATCAGGAAGCATGAGATGGATCTCAGTAGAGTGCTTGGAATTAATAGGTTAGATCTATTGAAGAAACTCTTGCAAACCCGAATGAAGTGCATATTGATGCCTATAACCCCAGTATTAAGTATTTCTTGAGGAAGGTGGATGGTCTGTGGCTAATAATTGTTGCATTTGAAAATGAAGTTAAGACAGCATATCTAATAAGCTCTAAAACATATGAGAGGTTTGTAGCGAGGAGGTGGCTGTGAAGACCTTACTGGACTTAAATGTTAAATCCCTCCTAAAGGGGTTGGAGGATGCCTACGGGATAAAGCTTCCAGAGGAAGTAGTTGAGATTTCGCTAGTTAGAAACGTTTTACACGTGAGGTTCTCCTACCCTAAGGGAGCTGAAGTGGAGGTTGAACCGCTTCAGCTAAAAACACCAGTATTCCTATTCAGAGACTGCGAAACTGGCGAGGTAACAGCAATCGAAGTTTTAGATGTAGATGAGCTAATGAAGGAGATGAGTTTATATACATAACCATTGTACCCTCATAGAAATGGGGCTTAAGCTTCTTTAAAATAGTCAGGTGAGATAAGAGATAAAATTAAGAATGCTCTAATCATAATTCAAAGAATTATCTGAAAAGGATAAATGTGAAGCCATACGTCATATTTAAGTGATATTTGGCAAATGAATCTTGATGGAGATTGCTGATTAACGGAAACTTAATCGAACCTTAGGAGAAGAATTAACATATGTTGTTAGTGGTTCACTATTTTCTGAAGATTTAGGTTAATGCCTCTTCTATTATCCATTAGTATTTTAGTTCATAAGTTTAAAATATCTCCATTGTTAGAGTGTATAGTGTATGGTGAAGTTGAGGTTTGGTGTAGTTATAGAGAAGGATGAGGATGGCTATTATGTGGCGTATGTTCCTGAACTTCCAGGTTGCCATACTCAGGCTAGAACGTTGGATGAGCTTTTGGAGAGGATTAAGGAGGCTGTGGAGCTCTACCTTGAGGTTGAGGGGCCAATCGATGTGA